>JBFMDH010000027.1 GCA_040754075.1 Acidobacteriota bacterium | reverse complement strand
GCTGTTGCGCTGTGCGGCATTGAACCGGATGACCCATCTGGGAATGCCCGACAGCTATGCCGTATGAAGCGTTTTCTAGTATAACCTTGTGGAAGATTGTTTCCATTTTTATTTATGCAACAAAGCCATTCATCATCATCAATGCGGCGAATATTTCGATGCCATCCCACAAATTCTGTAACCGCACATTCTCATTGGCGGCGTGTTGATTGTTGTCGTGATTGACAATCGGCAAAGCGATTTGCGGCGCGCCGGTCGCCGATTCAAAAATATAAAGCGGCACACTGCCGCCCAATGTCGGCGTCAAAACCGGCTGATAACTCAATGCCGATTCGACGGCGCGAATGATTTTTTGCGACACCGGCAAGGTCATCGAAGTTCGCACAGCCCTGTAGCCACCTGCGCTCACGACCCGCGCAATCAGCGGGTGTTTAAACCGCATCTCGCGCGTCGGTTCATCGGCGGTCACAACATAGCCCTGTTTTTTGATGTGGGCAATCACCCGCTCAACCTGACGACGCGGGTCAATGCCTTTTACCAATCGCAAATCAATCGTCGCGGTCGCTTCCGATGGAATAATCGTTCGCGCTTGCTCGCCGACATATTCACTGCGTATGCCGTCAATGTTAAGCGATGGCTCGTTGATGAGTTCGGCAAGCGCCCGCCCGCCGCCTTCCGTTCGCCCAATGCCTAATTCGCGCTTCAACTCTTCATCAATCGCGGGCATCGCTTTTAAAGCGGTTTTTTCGGCTTCACCTAATGGTTCAACATCGTCATAGAAACCATCGACCAGGACACGCTCTTTATCGTCTTTCATACTGGCGAGTAATCTGACCAGTCGCAAAGCGGGATTGGGCGCCCAGTTACCATAATGCCCGCTATGCAAACCGCGTTCGGCTCCGTAAAGCGTCACGGTGAGCGACACCACGCCGCGCACCCCGAAAACGATTTGCTGTTTGCGGGTTTGATGCACGGGACCATCGGCGCAAATCCACACGTCGGCTTTGAGGAATTCCGCATGGCGTTTGACCAGTTCTTCGAGGTTTGGCGAACCGGCTTCTTCTTCGCCTTCAAAGAAGAATTTCAAATTCACGGTTGGCTTCCGGTTCATCGCCTGTAAAGCGTCAAGCGCCGCAAGCACAGCGATAATCGGCGCTTTATCATCGGACGCCGAACGCGCATAGAGCCGCCATTCGGGATTGATTTTTTCACCGGTTTTTGGAAACCCGATAACCTGCCCGCCCGCTTCCAGTGGCTTATCACGCAATGTCGGTTTGAACGGGTCGTTTGCCCATTTCGAGGCATCCGCCGGTTGCCCGTCGTAATGCGCGTAGATGCAAATCGTCTGGGTTGCGCCTGCCGCTTTCAATTCCCCGAAAACCACAGGCGGGCCGTTGCCTTCCAAAAGTCTGGTTTCAATGCCGCGCCGCCGCATCATCCGCATCAACTGCTCGGCATTGCGGCGAATGTTGACGCTGTCGGATGCGACGTTGGGAATTGCCAGAAAATCCGCGAATTCATTGAGGATTTCGACTTCACGCGCTTCACGAAAACTGCGCACACTTGTGATTTTCGATTGTGCGTTGATGACAATGACCGATTGAAAAACAAACACGCTTAAACAAATAACCAGTGCGATTCGCTTCATAATTTCTCCGAACCATGAGTTGCAGATTGATGCTATCTGAGCAAGGCTGAGCGTAACTTAGAATTAAAATTTCGTTTACGAAAACCCAGGGTTATCAATTCAAAGGTTAAACTTACCCTCGGATTAAACGGATGAAACCGATTCACGGGGATAATCAATCTCGATCCGCCACATTCGCCGGGAAATCAATGTGGCACCTTTGGCTCAATCCGGTCTTCCATCATCACCTTGATCAATTGCTGCAACCGGATACCGCGCATTAAAGCTCATTCCTGAATGCCGAGTTCGTCGAGTACACGTTCATCATCGCGCCAGTGTTCGCGCACCTTGACGTGCAAGCCTAAAAAGATTTTGCGTCCCAGAAACTTTTCGATTTCCTGTCGCGCCGCCGTGCCGATCTCTTTCAGACGTTCGCCGCCGCGCCCGATGATGATGGATTTATGCGAAGCCTTTTCCACATAAATCAAACAATAAATTTTCAATGACTCATCGGTCTCTTCCCAACGTTCGGTTACTACTGCCGTCACATAAGGCAACTCTTCTTTGGTGACCTGCAAAATTTTTTCGCGCACCAGTTCGGCAACCAGCACACGTTCGGGTTGGTCGGTCAAATCGTCGGCTTCATAAAACGGTTCGCCTTCGGGCAGATACGCAAAAATTTTTTCGAGCAACAAATCAACATTATCTTTTTTGAGCGCGGATAGCGGAATCACTTCGGCAAATTCGCGTTCAGCCGTGTAACTTTTAATTAAACTGAGCAAGCGGCTCTTATCGGCGATTTTATCGATTTTATTGAGCAGCAAAAATACCGGCTTTTCGACGTGTCTGAGCATATCGAGCACGAATTTGTCGCCCGCGCCTTTGGCTTGCGTCGCGTCAACCATCAGCAACAACAGGTCTACCGAAAGCAAAGCGTCGGCAACCACAGTCATCATTCGCCGGTTCAATTTGTAGCCCGGTTTATGAATGCCCGGCGTATCGAGAAACACCACTTGACCTTCGGGTTTGGTCAAAATGCCGCGAATACGTGTGCGGGTGGTTTGCGGTTTATCGGAGACGATGGCGATTTTTTCGCCCACCAGTCTATTCAACAAGGTTGATTTACCGGCGTTGGGACGCCCGATAAAAGCGACAAATCCCGATTTCTGTTTACGATTTTTCTGAGCCAATATTTTTTTCCTTAGCTGACCTATCCGGTCACCGACCTTTTTGCTCAACAGCAAATTGGCGCGGTTAATCGAGTCGGCTACTTATCGAGATGAATAGGTTGAACCGCGCGTAACCGGATGCGATTGACCTTCTGCCCATCCGCATCAACAACTTCAAACTCGATACCTTTGAATTCCAGCTTTTCGCCGACGTGCGGCACGCGATTCATTTCATTCATCAACAACCCGGCAAGCGTCGTGAAATCGTCGGCTTCAATATCGCGTTCAAATAAATTTTCGACAACCCTGATTTCGGTGCTGCCGTCGAGTTCATATGAACCATCTGCGAGTTGCTCAATCGGCTTATCGATGTGAGCGCGGTCTTCGTCTTCAATCTCGCCCATCACCTCTTCAATCATGTCTTCGACGGTGATGAGTCCGGCAACCCCGCCATATTCATCAATGACGATTGCCATCTGCACCTTTTCGCGTTGCATATCTTCGAGCAAATCGGCAATCGGTTTACTCTCCGGGACATTATGAACATCGCGCATGACTTCACTGACCGGGGTGTGCAATTTATCGGGTTCGCAAAAGGCGAGCAAATCGCGCACATAAACGATGCCCTTGATGTCATCGATGCTTTCCTGATAAACCGGAATGCGCGAATACTTTTTCTCCATAATCAACCGTCGCGCATCTTCGACCGTAGCATTAATCGAAATGGCGACAATTTGAGTGCGCGGGCGCATGACTTCGCCGACCAGGGTATCGCCAAATTCAATTACCGATTGAATCAACTCGCCTTCGTCCTCTTCGATGATGCCTTCTTCTTCGGCGACTTCGATGAAGGCTTCGACCTCCTGGGCGGCTTCGTCTTCATCAACCTCTTCGGTGAGCGATTCTTCGATTTCATCGGTCTTGAATTTTTCCAGCAAGCGCACCAGCGGCATCACGAAAATCGAAAAGGCGCGATAGAAAATCTCAAATGGCGGCAACATCAACCAGAGCATACGCTCCGGGCGGTTCTGAACAATCAGGCGCGGCACAAACTGGCGAAACAATAAAATGACCGTAAGAATCGTCACAAAGGCAATGAGCAGGGGTGATTGCAATTTTGAGGTCGTTAAAGCGTGGGTGAGCAGGATGGCGATGAGCGCAATGGAAAGCTGGGTGCCGAGCACGAGAATCAATTCAAATTTCTGGCGATGTTCGAGCACTTCGCGAAAAAAGCGCGCCCGGTGACTGGCTTCGCGTTCGCTCACCATCACCCTGAGCGTCACTTCGCTCAACGATTCATACGCGGTTTTTACGATTGAAAGAATGACCAGCACAACGAGCGCCACACCGGTCAATAACAATTCAGTAATCATAGTCCAGAGTCTGGAGTCCGGAGTCTGGAGTCCTCAACTCCAAACCATTTTGGAAACGGAAGACTGAAAATTTCAGAGCAATAAATCTTGAGCATAAAATCCTTTCTCTTCGATTTAGACTCCAGACTCCAGACTCCAGACTCCAGACTTCTTTAGTAGCCGTTTCCTCAACTGCAATTCCAGGCGATGCATTTCGCCGTTATCGGTTTCGTGGTCATAACCGTTCAAATGCAAGATGCCGTGAATGATCAACTCCTGTATTTCGCGCTCAACTGAAAGCCCGGCAGCTTGCGCTTGCCTGAGCGCCGTATCGGTTGAAATGACTATATCACCTAAATAATTTTCATCAACGAAATCCCCGGCGGCATGCGGTTCGCCACCGCTTTGAAAGGATAACACGTCAGTGGCGTAATCTTTGCCCCGATACAGCCGGTTCAACTGGCGCATCTTCGGGTCGCGCACAAAAACAATTGATAATTGTGCATCGGCGCGATGGAGATGATCAATTTGCGCCAGCGATTGCTGGGTTGCGCGCGCCAGTTCGCTGAATGTACGCCGGTTGATTTTAAGCAATCGCTGTTTGTTGATAATGTCAATCGCCAAGCGCTTCTTTCCCAATCGCCTTGGGCGGCGAATCTGTTATTACCGGAATCGGATTGGCTGCGCCGATCTTTTGATTGGTTTCGATATTTTTCGCAGCCTGAGTCGGGGCTTTATCGAAATCGTATCCCGGATAGCTGATGCGATGATGCTGAATCGCCAGCAAGGTCTTGGTGAAACTTTCGGCGACGAGATTCAATTCGCGCAAGGTGATGTCGCATTCATCAAGTTGTCCATCATCCTGAAGCCGGGTGATGATCATATCGATCATGTTTTTAAATTTCGCCGGGGTCGGTTCCTGCACGGTGCGCGAAGCGGCTTCGACGGAATCGGCAATCATAATAATTCCGGCTTCTTTGGTTTGCGGTTTGGGTCCCGGATAACGAAACTCTTTTTCAAGCGCCGCCGATTCCGGGTCAGACGCGACCGCTTTGGCTTTATAGTAAAAATATTTCATCAACCCGGTGCCGTGATGTTGCGGGATAACTGCGATGAGACGCGGCGGCAGTTTGTATTGTTTGGCGAGTTCGATGCCTTGTTTGACATGATTTGCCAGAATAATCGAAGACATTTTCGGTTCGAGCCTATCGTGCGGGTTGCCGGAAAAGGTCTGGTTTTCGATGAAGTAGGTCGGGCGAATGCTTTTACCGATGTCGTGGTAGAGACAGGCAACGCGGGTAAACAGCGGGTCGCCGCCAATCGCTTCGGCGGCTTTGGCGGAAAGCAAACCGACCATAATCGAATGATGATAAGTGCCGGGCGCTTGTTCAGCGAGTTGCTTGAGTAAGGGCAAATTCAAATTCGACAGTTCAAGCAATTTAATGTTGGTGGTGATTTCAAACAACCACTCAAACAAGGGCAACAGAATGGAGGCGAACATCGACGAGAGCACGCCGCTGGCAAAACCGCACACGGCGTGAAAGAGCGCAATAAACAGCCAGTTCCAGCCACCCGTATTCAGTAAACCGGCTTCAGCCGCGCCCAGTAAATCAAGCGCCAGGGCAGCCGCGGCATTCACCAGTCCAATCCACAAACCGCCCATCACCAGTTCCGTGCGGTCACGACAATTTTGCAGGTAATAGAGCGCCGCAACCGAAGTGACCAGGGTGTAAACCGCCAGATAAATATTGCCCGAAAGAATGCCGATAAACACGCCGAGAATCGCCGCAAAAACAAACGCCGCATGGGAATCTGTCAAAATCGTGACGAGCGCCGCGCCGACCGCCAGCGGCGCGAGATATTTGTAACCGATTTCGGAGTTAAACGGCGCGGTTGATACCGAATTGCTGATCATCGAAGCGAGCGCGAAAAACAATCGCGCCAGTCCAAGCGTGACCACAAACGCCGTGACCTGCAAAAGAAAATGGCGACGCACGCGCACGTGACGGCTTTGATAACGTCCCAGATATTGCCACAAAACCAGCACCAGCATCATCACAATGACTATGGTGCCGGCAAATTCAATCGCCCGTTGTCCGGTCGGTCGCAGTGTCGAAGCAGCTTCCAGAAGCGACGCTTTGGGCGGGGTGACGAGTTCGCCGCGCTCAACCACCCGCTGACCTTTATCCACTCTAAAAATCACCGTGGGAATTTCTTCGCGCATCGCCTGACGCCGGGTTTCGGTTTCGGCTTCGTTATATTCGAGATTGGTGACGACAATCGAGCCGAGGATTTCGCCCAACAGTTTCCGTTCTCCGGCATGATAATCGGCAGGCCAGACCAGTTTTTCCGAACGCAGTTGGGCGCGCGCGGTTATCAAATCTTTAATTCCCGAAATATCGGTGATGGTGGTTTCCGTATTATCGCGCCGGTCACGACGAATGATGCCCGAGGTTCCATATTTCATGAGTTGACTGCGATTGGTCACCACACCGGCAGCCATCACCGATTCAAAATGATCAATCAACAATTTCTCCAACTCAAACCCGAAGCGATGTCGCAACAGGGTCTGCAATTGTTCGTCATCCACAATGATGCCGGTTTCCTGTTGGATTTTTTCGCTCAGTTGATCATTGGTGATTTCCGGTTCAGCGGTGCGCCCGATTTCAAACATCTGGGCAACCCGGCTGCGCATATCGCGCACATCTTTTTGCACATAATCGTAAACCGGCAATACGGCGGCGGCGGCTTCCGCGCGCAATCGTTCGGTTTCGGTGTGGTCTTCAACCCGTAAATCCTGTGGCGCGATGATGTCGGCAGGCGCAGTGGTTCCGGCGGGCAGCGGTTGGATTTGCGGTTGCTGATAACTTTTGAGCAACAGCATGGAAAGCGCCACGATAATAAAGATGCCAACGCCTGCATCAATAAACGCCTGATCGGAAATGGTCGCAGAAAATCGCTTCACGCCATCAAGGGCTTTAGTCGCGCGCGGGGAACGAGTTGTTGCGGGCTTGGGCATAACTTAATTGCGGATTGCGGATTGCGGATTGCGGATTGCGGATGCACTGGCAAATTCCGTCCACGCCCAGTTGGATTGCGGATGGCGGATTTGCTTTTTCATCGCTTTACCTTTTTTCATTTTCATACCCATCGCTTGCCTGCGAATTGCTGAAAGACAATGACACCTGTTGCAATCCGCAATCCGCAATTCGCATTTATCAGAGTTTTTCTTCAAAATTGGTCTTCGTGCTGCGCTCGTAAGCCTGAATAATCATCTGTACCAGTTGATGGCGCACCACATCTTTTTCGTTGAAATAAATGAATTCGATGCCTTCGATGCCTTTTAAAATATTTTGCGCTTCGACCAGCCCCGAACGTTTTCCTGTAGGTAAATCAATTTGCGTCACGTCGCCGGTGATGACCGCCTGCGAACCAAACCCGATGCGCGTCAAAAACATTTTCATCTGCTCGGTGGTGGTATTTTGCGCTTCATCCAAAATGATAAACGCATCCCCCAGGGTGTTATGGGTCAGAATAAAATCATCGGTCAGGTAAAGCGAATCGCTTGCAGCGACGCGAATGCACTGCGTTTCCTGCTCACCTACATAGTCGATGTTTTTGATAAATCGCATGGGACGACCGCCGCCTGCGGCTTCATATATTTCTGCTTTCCGTTTTAAGCGGAACGGTTTGATGCGCTCAGGCAAACGAATATCCAGAATGTATGCGTCATTGCGATAAGCAACCGGTCTGCCGTTAGCGAATCCCGGTTTACGCCAGTGCGCGACACCGCCCAGCGAACGTACCAGAAAAACTACATCGTCTTTCAGTCGTTCAGATGTAGTTGAGTATTGAATGCGACAGGTTCGCCCTTCCTGTGAAACCGGACCACCATCTGTATCCAACAACCCTTGCAAAACCGCGATGCGAATTTCTGCGCGGTTATAAAGATACGTTTCGGGAATAAATTTTGTGCTCGAATAGGTGCCGGATAATTGCAATTCGCGTAACGCTACGGTGAGCGGATTACGAACCGGGGTAAACTTGTTGCCGCCTTTTCCGGCTAACGGATTTACGATGACATAATCACCCGCTGATTTACGGCGAATGTTCAAACTCTTACCCGAAAAGGCCGCGCTGAGTGACGAAACCAGTTCCGTATCGGCGGTTGCAAAAGATGGCGAGGTTTTATCCGAAATACAACCATCACCGAGCATCAAGCCAAGCGCATAAGGGTCAAGCGGAATCGCTTGCTCTGCCCATTCAATCGGCGCGGAAAGCAATGGCAGTTCATAACGATATTGCTGATTACGGCGATAATTGCCGAGCATTTCCTGAGTCTCTAAAACTCTCGCAGGTCGGTTGCGCTGTTTATCTTCCAGAGTTTTGACTTGCCAGAGGTGTTCCGCGCAGGCAATCGCGCTTGAACCGTCAGTCATCGTCAAGCGGTAAACCGCTTTTTTGCCTTGCGGGAAAACGCCGGTCACCATTGTCGGTTTGCCATCAGAGCCAATAACAAAATCACCGACTTCAATATCACCCATCTTGCGCCAACCCGTCGGTGTCATGAGTAAACTATTCAGGGGTTGCGCCCGCCCGCGCATAAATGCCAGCGGCGCGACTTCGATGACACGCTTTTCGAGTAATTTGGTCACCCGTTCATAATCGACCAGATCAAATAGCGAATCGTAAAGCGGGCGCAAATAAGGGTCGACTTTGTCTTGCAAGTCGCCGGGCAAAAATCCGAGTTTTTCACCGGCTTCAACCGCCGGTCGCGCCAGCACAATGCGATTGACGCGCTTTTGCATCAAGGCTTGCACAGCCATCGCCACCGCAAGAAAAGTTTTGCCGGTTCCGGCGGGACCGATACCGAAAACAATGTCGCTTTTCTCGATGGCTTCGAGGTAGCGGCGTTGATTGAAGGATTTCGCGACCACCTGTTTTTTGCCCGCCGGATTGATGCGCGCTTTGGTAAAGTAATCGCGCAACCGATAAGCGCGGTCTTCGGCAATCTGTTTGAAGGCGGACTTCAACTCATCATTCGACATGCGCTGACCTTCTTTAAAAAGCGCCGCGTAGTCGGTGAGGATTTGCTCAACCACATGAGCGTCGGCTTCTTCGCCTTCAATGATCAACTCATTGCCGCGCAGGTTGACGCGCACCGGAATAAGACTTTCCAGTTGCTTGATATTTTCATCATAAGGTCCAAATAGAGACCTGATGGCTTCTTCGGGTAAACTTACGGTTTTCACTGCTGGTAAATTTCCTGACATACAAAAAATGCGCTCGTTTCCTTTCTCGGTGACAAGCGCGGTCGATTCGGTTGTGATTCATCGTGTTTACATCGTTTTCATCGGCTGTCAAAAAACTACTACAGTTAGAGGCTGAAAACAAGCAAGAGACGATTTCCATTCAGCAAAACAAAAAAGCCTGACGCCGCGCACGACATCAGGCTTAATTTTTTATGCGTTGCGCTCAGACGCAGCAAGTATTCGAGACATCTCCCACAACCGCATAAATAGATGAATAGCGTTATCCTTGATTCCGGTTTATGCGGACTGTTCTATCGTTTCAGGTTTAATCAATTGGTGATGGCGACCACTTCAACATCAGAGACCTCCTGATTAGAAGGCTCAGGGGTGCTGTCCCATTTCACCAACTTCAAATCCAAAACGAAGATGGAGTAAATCACCGGAACCATCAACAAGGTGACGACCGTTGCCGCGCACAAACCGCCAATCTGCGCGTAACAAAGCGGCTCCCACAAGGGACCGCCGTGCGCTGCCAGCGGAAACAATGCAATCACGGTTGCGCCGACCGTAATCAACACGGGTCTCAGTCGCATAATCCCTGCGTCGAGCAACGCTTCAATCAATGGTTCACCTTCGGCATGTTTCTCTTCGATAAAATCAAAGAGCACGATGATGTGGCTGACAATGACGCCGATTAAACTGACAATTCCCAAAAAAGCCATGAAGCCAAATGGCGCGCCCATCATCCACAACACGCCTAAAGCTCCGACAATGCCATAGGGAATCGCCGCAAACACGATGAAGGGTTTGATGGCGTGTTTGAATTGAAAAACCAGCGCCAGAAAGATGACCGCGACCGATATTGCCATCACAATCGTCAGTTGTTTGAACCCTTTCACCTGCTCGGCTTCTTCGCCGCCGATTTCCAGTTTGTAACCCGGCGGCAACTGTTTCTGCAATTCTTCGAGTTGCGGACGCGCCGCTGTCATAATTTCGGATGGCAGGGTGTCGCCTTCCGGCATACATGAAACCGTGATGGTGCGAAATTGATTGCGCCTTCTGAGCTTTTCGGTCTCCAGTTGGTAATCAATCGAAGAGACCTGTTGCAGCGGGATGCGTCGCCCGTTGGTTTGCGAATAGACGTAGAGATTTTTGATGTCGCCGAGTTGGGCGCGTTCTTCCATACGCATGCGCACCACTACAGGTATTTGTTTATCGCCTTCGCGCAACGTCGTCATAGAGGCTCCGGTCATGCCCGCAACCGAAGAAGACGCAACATCCATATTCGATACGCCAGCCATATTGGCGCGGTCGGCGTCGGTTTGCAGTTTGACCATAAAGCTTTCGTCGCCCCAATCATCGCGCACACGCGCTGCCGTCGGTACGGCGCGCAAAATTTCTTTCAACTGCTCGGCGTAAGCCCTGAGCGTCCCTATATCGTCGCCCGATAATCTGATGGCAACCGGAAGCCCTACGGCAGCGCCCGATTCCAGTTGTCGCACATCGATGCGCGCCCCGGCAACCCGCGCGGATAAGGCTTTCTGCAATGGCGCAATCAAATGATTGGTGTCGTGTTTATCTTTTGTCTGAATGATAATCTGCGCATAGTTCAACTGCTGCTGTTCAGGTGACAGCGAAAACCAGAAACGCGGGCCACCACCGCCAACAAAAGTCGTCAACGACTCAAGCGCCGGACGCGACTCACCGGTCTTTGCGGCGAGTTCCAGTTCGTACTCTTTCACCACATCTCTGATCGTCTCTTCTGCCTGTCTGGCGGCTTCATTAGTCGCAAACAGCGGCGCATCTTCCGGCAACCACACATCGACATAAGAGAGATAGGAAAGGTCTTTGGGAAAGAACTGTTGTTTCAACTGACTCAGGAAAAATCCGCCAAGCGCGAGGAACGCCAATGAACCTGCCAGCACTTTCCAGCGGTGTTGGATTGCCCAGGTTCCAATGCGGTAATAAAACGCCGCGAAACCTTTTTTGCGCCGTTCTTCAATTGGTCGTTCGGCTTTCGGTTTGAGCAAATAAAATCCCAGCAAGGGAATGAAGGTCATCGAAACCAATCTCGATGCCACGAGCGAACAGGCGAGCACCACCGGCAAGCTATATAAAAATTTTCCGGTGTCGCCCGTAAGCAAGAGAAACGGCAAGTAAGCGACGATGTTGGTGACTGTGGCATACATAATCGCAGTTGCCAGTTTGGTCGGTCCCAGCCACGCAGAAACCAGCGGCGTATGTCCCGATGCCAAATCGCGTTTGATGGCATCGCCCGCAACCACCGGGTCATCAACCAACAACCCCAGCGCAATGATGAGCGTGCCGATGGAAATTTGTTGCAGGTCGATGCCGAGAAACGACATCAACCCAAAGGTCATTGCTAAGGTGATGGGAATCGAAAATGCCATCAGCAGCGCCGAACGCCATTCCCAAAAACCGACTAACGAAACCAGCACGACCAGAACGATGGCTTCATAGAGACTGGTCATAAAGAGGTCAACGCTTTCGGTCACCTGCAATGGCTGGTCACTGGTGCGCGCTAAAATTAAATCTTCGGGCAGACGTTTCTTGAGTTCGTTAAGCGTCTCATCGACGGTCTTACCGAAATCACCAATCTTTTCGCCGGCGCGCATCTGCACCGAAAGGGTGATGGCGCGGGTGCGCTGCCAATCGCCGTTGGCATCGCGCCAGTTATAAAAATTTAAAAAGCGCGGCGGGTTATCATAACTGCGAACGATGTCAACGAGGTCGCGCAAATAGACCGGCACGCCGCTTGCCGAAGCGCCGACCACCACATCGGCAATCTCTTTTTCGCTTTTGAATTCGCCCGATGGGTCAATGGTTAAATTCTTGTCGTCAACCTGCAACTGTCCGCCCGGCAAGGTGATGTTGCGCGCTTTGAGAATGTTTTGCAGGCTTTGACTTTCCAGATTGTACGCCGCCAATCGTTCCTGCGAGTATTCCAAAAACACTTTCTCTTGCAGGATGCCGGAGCGAGAAACTTTGGAAACCGCAGGAATCGTTTTCAGTGTCTTTTCGATGATGTCCGTAAAATCGTCCATCTGACGATAGCTGTATTTTTCGCCCACTATCGCGGTTATTTTCGCGCGCGTCTCTTGCGGGTCTTTGATTACCACCGATTGCCAGACGTCGGGGTCAAATTCTGCGGCTTGCAATTTCTCGCGAATGAATTGTTGGGTGTATTCCTGCAATTTTTCTTCGCTTTCACTTGATGCGCCATCCAGTCCCACAAATCCTGCGGTTTCAATTAGGCGAATATCCTCAGCAAACCCCTTCTCTTTGGCGAAGCGAACCAACAGGTCAAGCGCCGCGCGAATAGTGCTTAAACTGAATGATGGGGGAACATTTTGAATGATCGTGAAGCGATTATTATTCGTTGCCGTTGACGCCTGGGCGCGCGTTTCGCTAATCGCTTTTTGCACGGCATCGGAACGCAAAGCGATTTCCACCTCATTTACTTTGGGGCTTGCGACCGTGAGCATCAACGCCGCAGTGTCGCCAAAATCTTTAATGAAATTGATAGGTCCCGCGCCGTCCGGCAAATCGGTGATGCTGTCAAGTTTCAGCTTGATGTCATCCAGTTCTTTGCCGGTCTCTTTAATATTTTCGTCAAGCTCCAGGTAAACCACTGAGATGCTGGTTCGCGAAATGGATTCAATCTTCGTCACCTTGGCGTTTTCGGCAATCTTGGCTTCGATTCTTTTAGTGACCAGATTCTCAATCTTTTCGGCGCTCGAACCGGGCCAAGGGGTGAGCGCCACCGCCACCCGCACAGGAATATCCGGGTCTTTGCGCTGCGGCATATTGAAATAACCATAGATGCCCCAGATGCAGGTGGCAATTAACAAGACCCAGGAGATGTGGCGCGTTTCAACAAAAAATCGCGCCGTATTATGTGTTTTTTTAATCATTTCGTCGTCGCTTTTCAGGTGTGCCATAGTGTTTCTCCTTCTCGGAAACGATGAAGTGTGAACGATGAACGGAAAATCTATTTGTTCATCATTCATACTTCATCGTTCATCGTCTCCTTATGGAATGATTTGAACGCTATCGTTGTTTTGAATCAGGTTGGCTCCGGTGGTGATGACGCGCTCACCCGCCTTCAACCCGTCAATGACAGCTACGGTGTTACCCAGAGTTTCGCCCAGTTTGAGCGGGCGTTGTCGCGCTATCGTTCTGCCGCTGTGCTCTTCAATCACAAAGACCGCGTAAGGGTTTTCGTGATTGCCGGATTTTACGATGGCGTTCAATGGCACAACCGGGATGGCTTCAGATGGGTTGGTCTCCCCTTCAACGGTGAGCGCAGCAATCATGCCGACTTTCAATAAATTCTGCGCATTGGGAATGGTGACTTCAATATCGAAGACGCGACTCTTGGGGTCGGCGGCTGGCGAGATGGCGGTAATCTGCCCTTGAAAATCTTCGCCGAGCGCCGCCTCTGTCGTCACCTTCAAGGTATTTCCGAGTTTCATTTGTTTCACCATCAAATCGGGAACCCCGAAGATGGCTTTGACTGATGAGGTGTCGGCGATAACAAAAGCCGCAGCGCCGGGTGACACCAGGGTTCCCACTTCAACCGATTTTTGCAGCACCACACAATTCATCGGCGCTCTCAGCGCGGTGTCCTGCAAGGGAATGGCGGCTTCCGCAACCACGGCTTTGGCTCCCTTGACCTTCGCGTCATAAGAATCAATGACCGCGCGCGCCACCTGAATTTTAGCGTTGACCACGGCGACCTGTGATTTCGCGCTGTTGAGTTTCGCCTGCGCCATGTCATATTGCGATTTCGCCGCGTCATAATCGGCTTTGGTCAGACTTTGACCTTCATAAAGATTTTTAGCGCGTTCAAAATCTAATTTGGCGCGTTCATAAGCGGCTTCGGCTTCGGCGAGTTGCGCTTTCGCTGAAGCGAGCGATGATTCAGCCTCTGCCAGTTGCGCTTTACTGGAATCGACACCGGCGCGCGCTTCGGCGGTCTGCGATTCGGCTTGCGTGACTTTGACCGCATAATCGCTGCGGCGCACTTGCGCCAGCACAGTGCCTCTGGGAATGACATCCCCTTCCTGCACATTACGCCACTGCCCGTCAACGCCGCGCACTTGATGAAGCGCATCAATATAACCGCTGACTCTGAAGGCAAGCTGTACCTCTGTGCGCGGAACGATGCTTGCCGAATAGCGCATCCCGCCAGTGTTTGACGCCAGTTCAATGGTTTTTACTTTCACCGGCACAGGCGCTTTTTCAACGGCTTGAACCTTGCACCCGACCGTCACGCTCAAGGCAAAAATGATAGCGATGAATTTCAATTCCTGATTTTTCATTTGTCTTCTCCTATGGCTTTCTCGAAATCAGCTTTGGCGCTCCAATAAGCGAGCAGCGCCTGTTGATATTGGTTGTTGGCATCGGCAAGGCGCGTTTGCACTTCCAGCACATCCTTCAAAAGCGCCATTTGCACACGGTACTTATGGCTCACGACGCGCAACTGTTCACGCGCGGTGTCCTGCGAAAGTAAAGCGATGCGCAAACTTTGCCGCGTCTGTTGCAATTGCCGGTGGCGATTATTGACGTCCATCAATACCTGACTTTCAACATCGGCTAAACCATTGGTTGCCTGTTCAATGATTCGACTCTTTTCGTCGAGTTCGCGCCGTTTCTTGCCCCAATCGAAAATTTCCCAACTGAAGGTCACGCCAAACGTCGCAATGGTTTTCGGCACAATCGAATTGAGATTGAGCGGCGAGATATAAGTCAGTCCGAGTCCGACATCAGGAATGAATTCCGATTTTTTGATGCGCCGGTCGAGTTCCGCCTGTTTAATTTTCAAGCGCCCTTCCTGCACTTCGGGACGTTGTTCAATGGCGCGGGTGCGCGCCGCCGCCAGATTATTTTCAAAGCTGGTGGCTTCGGGCACCGCGTTCAAGGTGAATTCGGCGCGAATGTCGCGACCCATCAGGTGGTTGAGTTGTTCTTTTTGCGTCGCCAGCGTGTTGCGCAAATTGAGGGCATCATATTCGGCTTTTGCATAGCGCGTTTTGACATCAAGATTTTCTGATTTAAGCGCCACTTGTTGGGCGACGTAATCCGTGGTCACGCGCTCAAGCTCTTCGTACAGCTTGAGCGATTCTTCTATCGCCAGGAGCGCGCTCTGGGTTTGCAAAACGGCGTAGTAAGCGCGTTTGACCTGATTAACGATGGTTTGTTTCTGGGCGCGTGATTGTTGCTCGGCAATTTCGCGACCAACGTTGAGTTGTTTGAGGTTGAGGTTGATGCGATAGAGTTGCGAAAGCGGTTGCGTCACCTGTCCGATGACAATCAATGTCGGTTTTCTTGCCGTACTGATGGTGGTGTCTTCGTTCGGTATGGGCCCGGTCGCTTCAAAGGTGCCGAAGGTGCCTTTATCGAAAGTGAAATTGAGCGGCGTGAGCAGTTGTGATGCCTGCACATCGACTTTGAACGACGGCAGTTTGAGGGTGCGCGTCGCGGCAATACGGTCGCCATATTTTTTCACTTCAATATCGCTGTTTTTCAGTTGGCGATTGTCATTGAGCGCCAGGTTGATAGCCTGCTCCAGCGTCAAGGTTTCAACCGCAGATGATACGGGTTGTTGAGCGAAAGCGTTCGTTGTGCTACCTAATAACAGCAGCGTAAAAATCAATAAACATGCGCGGTTCGTCATAACGGTTTCTCCTGTTGCGAAGGGTGAAAATCTATTGTTGTCCCGATTGATTCAGAGACTGTTGTTCGACCAACTCAAGCACTTGATGGACAAAAAAACCTGCGCCTTCGAGCGTGATGCCGGCTTCGTGTTTGAGGCGGTTGAGCACATAGGCGCTTGAGGTATCGAGAAAAACCAGGTCGTCGAGAGCCAGCGCAATGTCCTGGTCGCTTTGCCGGCGTAAATCGGCGCAGATTTGCGCCAGCAGCAAAGCTTCTTCGAGAATCAGTGTGCCTTCGATTTTCAAAATGGTTTTGGTTCGTCCATTAACCTGAGTGATGCGTGTTGTCATCTTGCTTAATTTCCTTGCCTTTTATTGCCGTTGTCGGGTTGACGCAGGCGACTCGGCTTAGTGCAATGACCAGACCAAAGATTTCATCAGGCGTGCTGTGGTCAATTAAGTTATTGAAATCAATCAATGAAAGTAGTGTGTGAAGGTGTTTTTGAGTTGCAGTTGACAGGAAAAAGAAAAGCGGATTCGATGCGAAATATCGCATCGAGAACGAAATGTCGCATCAGGAATGAGAAGTCAATTTATTTCAAACCGAGTTTTTTCATGCGGCTGCGAAGGGTAGAAATCGGCAGGTCGAGGATTTCCGCCGCGCCGCCTTTGCCGCCGATGACGCCGTTTGTCTGACGCAACACCTCTTGAATGTATTGGCGTTCATGGTCTTCGAGGGAAACCAGTTTGGTGGGCATCGTGGTTGTTTGATGAGGGATTGTTTCACTTGGTTTTCGGAGTTCCGAAAGCGGGACTTCCAGTTGACTCCCTTTTGAAAGAATCACGGCGCGTTCAATGAAATTTTCCAACTCCCGGACATTACCAGACCAATGGTAAGCGATGAGCGCCTGCATATCTTCGGCGCGCACCGACTCGATGCGTTTATTCATGCGACGCGAATGTTTTTGAATGAAGTAGCCGACCAGTAGTGGAATATCTTCGGCGCGTTCGCGAAGCGGTGGAATTCGCAACGGAAAAACATTCAAGCGATAAAACAGATCGCCGCGATATTTTTTCTCTTCGACCATCTGCGCCAGGTCGCAATTGGTCGCGGCAATCAGTCGCACATCGACGCGCAGGGTGCGCGAACTGCCGAGTCGCTCAAATTCCGATTCCTGCAAGACGCGCAAAAGTTTCGGTTGTAATTCAAGCGGAATGTCGCCGACTTCATCCAAAAAAAGGGTGCCGCGATGCGCCAGTTCAAAACGCCCGATGCGTTGCGCGACAGCGCCGGTAAACGCGCCTTTTTCATGTCCGAAAAGTTCGCTTTCGAGCAGTCCCGTCGGAATTGCCGCGCAGTTGAGTTTTACCATGGTGCGTTCGCTGCGGTTGCTCAAGTTATGAATGGCGCGGGCAATGAGTTCTTTGCCGGTTCCGGTTTCGCCTTGAATCAAAACCACGGAATCGGTAGGCGCGACGGTTTCGACCTGTTTGAGAATGCGCTTTAAAGTGAGACTCTGCCCGATGATTTCTGCGAAGTTATATTCGGTTTGAATCTCTTGTTCAAGGTAAAGCTTTTCGCTTGCGAGTTTATTTTTAAGTGATTCAATCTCGCGATAAGCCAGGGCATTTTCGACAGCGATGGCGACTTGACCGGCAATTTGCGCGAAGCGGTCGAGGTCGGACTGGGCGAACCTGTCTTCTTGATTGCTGCCGACGCCGAGAACTCCAAGTTTTCGTCCGTGAGAAATGAGCGGCACCAGACAGGCAGAACGCGGCATATTTTCGCCCGGAAGCGGCAGGCGGTCTGCGGGAAAACGCTCAGCGTCCGGTCGCCTGAGTAGCAGCGGCTCGCCCGAGGTAAACACCAGCCCGACGGCGGTTCCGGTAAGCCGAAAAATTTCGCCTTGCGGATACGCATCATAACCCGGATAAGCGATGCTGGCATATTCGCGCAAATAATTGTTCTCAGCGTCGTAGAGCGCAATTCCGGCGGCATCGTGCGGAAGCGCATCAAGCAGGCTGGCGGAAATCCGTTTGACCAGTTCATTGAGGTCAAGATGGGAAATGATGGCATTGTTGACATCAAGCAAAAGGTTGGCGCGGTCACGCTCTTCGCCAGCCTGTCGTTCGGCAAGCCGGGCGCGTTTAAAATTCAGCGCATTCTCAACAGCGATGGCGATTTGATTGGCAATATGAATGAGCAATTCCTGATCGGCTGGGGAAAACGCATCTTCACGAAAACTGCCGATTGCCAGAATGCCGAGTTTACGCTCCTGCACAATTAGCGGGATGCAACCACCTGAGCGGATGCCTGCTTCAATCAATCGTTGGTCAAAATCCGAGTAAGCTTTTTCGGGATCGGTGCGATTGATAAAGAGCGCTTTGCCAGTCGTAAACGCCACCCCGCCGACATTTCCTTCAAGTGGAAAGACCGTTCCTTCTTCAACCGGCGGCAGAGTTTCTGACAGGTCGAACCAGTAAGCGCGCAGTTGATGGCTTTCCGGGTCATACAGCGAAACGCTGGCGATGTCGAGTTCCAGGGTTTCGCGAAGAGAGGATGAAATCACGCGCACCAGTTCCAGCAAGTCGAGTTGCGAAACCACCGCGTTATTGATTTTGAGCATCAGGCGTTCGCGTTCAAGCTGGCGTTTGACTTCCTGCTCAGCCCGGCGCGCCCGTTCAAAATTGAGCGCATTATCCACGGCAATCGCCACTTGATTGGCGATTTGAATCAATAACGCTTTGTCCTCATCGGAGAACGCATTCTCATGCTTGCTGGTCACGCCCAAAACACCCAATTTGTGCCCTTTGGCAATCAGCGGAATGCAGACGCCCGATTGCGTGCCTTCGTCAAAAACCCGTTTTGCCAAATCGGAATCGAAGCGTTCTAAATCCGGTTTTTCAACGTAAACCGGTTGCCCGGTGGTGAATGCCAGACCGCTCGGACTGCCTTCGAGGTCGATAGGTAAGCCTTTTTGAGCGAGCGGATGGTCGGGCGGAAAATCGGTCATAAAGGCGCGCAATTGATTACGCTCCTGGTCATACAAGAGAACGCCGACCGTATCGCTGCCGATGACCTTGCGAATGCTGGGAGAAACGATTTGCAGCAGTTCTGCCAAATCAAGTTGCGAAACCACCGCGTTATTGATTTCCAGCATCAACCGTTCGTGTTCGGATTGCCGTTTTGCCTGCTGTTCCGCTTCGCGCGCCTGTTCAAAATTGCGCGTATTGTCGATGGCAACCGCGACCTGATTGGCGAGCAGTTGTAAAAATTCGAGCTGGTCGTCGCTATAGGCGGCTACGCGGCGACTTCCAAATCCAATAGTGCCGAGGCGATGCCCTGATGAAGTGAGCGGCAAGATGCAGGCGGATTGAATGCCATTCTTTTGCAGCGATTTCATCAGCGGCGGATAGGCTGCGGCATCTTCCGGGCGATTGAGCAAATAAGCTTTCTGGGTTTTCCACACCAATCCGGCTAAGGAATTTTCAACCGCCGCTTCGGCAGTCAAATCGGCGAGTTCGGCAATGTTCGACTCCAATAAATAGCGGCGCATCAGATGTTTTTGCGCATCGTAAAGCGTGATAATCACCGCTTCAAAATCGACCACCAGACGCAGTTGTTCCGAAAGGTTGCGAAACAGTCCGGCAAGATCGTAATGCGTCGCCAGCGCTTTTGATACGTCAAGCAAAGCGCGATATTTCAAAATCAGCGCATCGGTGCGTTGTGGCGCATTGAACATAAGGCAATTCCCAAGTTGATCAACCCGTGATGACTTGAACGGAAAATAAATCGAACTGATTTCGGCTGTCTAATTTTTAAGCAAGTAAATTTATGAATGCAGAATGGGTTTGAATAAAATTCGTACTTTAGGATAAGCCCGATATTCATACCGGGCTGTTCGTCGAATCAATGGTTTGCAAAATGATTACCAATCGCCCTGCTTGATGCGCTTTTTAATTTTGCGCTTCACCAAATCTTTTTTAAGCGGACTCAGATACTCGATAAACAATTCGCCGTCAAGATGGTCGGTTTCGTGTTCGACACAACGCGCTTCCAAATCCATCACATCAAGTTTGAACTGGCTGCCATTAATATCCTGAGCGCGCACCACGACACGTTGCGGACGTTTGACCTGAACGTAGATGCCCGGAAAACTCAAGCAGCCTTCATCGCCGGTCTGGTCGCCTTCTTCAATCTCAATCACCGGATTAATCAGGGCGACTTTCTGTTTGGGATTTTTCCCGCCGCTGCAATCCATCACAAATAATCTTTTCAAAACTCCCACCTGCGGCGCGGCAAGCCCAACCCCCGGCGCGCCGTACATGGTTTCAAACATATCATCAATCAATTTATGTAATTCCTGATTAAATTCGGTCACTTCTTCGGCGCGTTGAGTCAAAACCGGGTCGCCGTATTTTACAATTTCCAGTTTCATTACTTTACTTCAAACTCCTTATGTATCTCTTCAATCTGTCGTTGCTCGGCGCGTTTTTCCGCCAACACATGCGCGAGAATTTTGCTCCGCGCCCTGAAATGCGTTACTTCCCGCCAGGCAACCACCGCCAAACCAATTCCTATTATAGCGGCTCCGACAAGACTATGCGTAGCATAACCGATGGCAAAGCCCACCAGCATCAACACCACCAGCAGAAAGTAATAGAGAATGCCGTGTGCGCGACTGGCGTTGAGTGAGCGTTTTAACTCACTGACTTCGCTTTCGATTTCATCAAGATGTTTCATAACTGTCGAAAGGTTGCGTTAAGCGCTGAGGCGAGCCAACGCCTTTTGATTTGAAACAGCCATTGACTTACCGGCTTTTGCAAAGAAAATCCGCATCAATAATTTTTCAACTGTTCGCTGTAACCTTCAAAATTTCGCTTCATTTCCCCAAGGCTATCGCCGCCGAATTTTTCGCGCGCGGCATCAGCCAGGACGATGGCGACCATCGCTTCACCGATGACGCCTGCGGCAGTCACGGCAACAATATCGGAACGCTCGAAAGCCGCCGCCGATTCCGCTTTGGTTAAAACATCAACGCTCATCAGAGGTCGTCTCAATGTCGAAATCGGTTTCAAATGCCCGCGAATGCGAACCTCTTCGCCGTTGGTAATGCCGCCTTCAATGCCGCCCGCGCGATTGGTCGGTCGCGTGAATCGCCGTTCCGTTTGATTATAGCCGATTTCATCATGCACTTGCGACCCTGTGGTTCGGCTGACCTGCGCGCCCATACCGATTTCAACGGCTTTTACCGCATGAATACACATAATTGCCTGCGCCAGACGACCATCGAGTTTGCGATTCCATTGCACGTGCGAACCCAATCCGGCAACCACATTATGGGCGACCACTTCAAAGATGCCGCCGAGGGTGTCTTTGTCCTCTTTGGTCTGGTCAATGAGTTCGATCATGCGTTGTTGGGCGTCGTCGTCAACGCAACGTAGCGGCGAATCATCGGGCAAGGCTTTGATGGTTTCCCAACTCGCTTCAATCGGTTCATCGGGTATGCCGCCAATCATCATTACATGGCTTAAAACTTCGATGCCGATTTCGCGAACCAGTAATTTCGCGAAAGCGCCGACGGCGACGCGCGCCGTAGTTTCGCGGGCGCTGGCGCGTTCGAGGATGTCGCGCAAATCATGGGTGTCATATTTCAACCCACCGGCTAAATCGGTGTGACCGGGACGCGGGCGCGAGACCCGGCGGGCGCGTTTTTCTTCAGTAAATTCGCGCGGTTCAACATTCATCACCTCAACCCAGTTTTCAAAATCGCGGTTGTGAACCAGCAGCGCCACCGGCGACCCCAGGGTTTTTCCGTGCCGCACACCTGAAATAATCTCGACCTCATCGCGTTCGATTTTCATGCGTCCGCCGCGCCCATACCCTTGTTGCCTGCGCCAGAGTTCGTGATTGATGAAAGACAAATCTACGCCAAGCCCTGCGGGCAAGCCTTCAATGATGGCGACCAGGCATTTGCCGTGCGATTCACCGGCTGTGCTGAATTTGAACATGAGCATAGGTTACAGATGCCGTATCTGAGATGCAACCATGTGTTGATTGACGCTTGATACCTTCAACTGCTGTAATCGCGCCGGAGGAAAGTTCTATGTCAGCAATCAATCCCGCGCCCCTCAAACCGCTCATCACCTTCGATATTCTCAACCAGATTGATATTCGCGTCGGCACCATTGAACTGGTCGAAGACGTAGCCGGCTCGAATAAACTTGTGCGCCTGACGGTTGATTTCGGCGACCATAAACGCCGCATCCTTGCCGGGATGAAAAAAGAACGCGCCAATGTGCAGGAAATCGTCGGCAGACAGGCGCTTTTTGTGGTCAACCTTGAGCCGAAAAAAATGCTCGGCGAATTATCGGAAGGCATGCTGTTTGACCTCGGTTACGCCGATGGCATTACGCCAATGCTCGCCGTACCGGAAGCCCAAGTTCCCAACGGCACGCGCGCCGGTTAAATTATTTCGCAAAAAATTTACGCCGTTCAGCTTAATAACCGCCTTTCACGAAGTGGCAATTTTATGAAGCCATGATATAGTAGCTGCCCGCTCAAAGCAGGCTCGCGAAAAGTAGATTTAATTTTTCGCAAATCACTTTTCGTTTCTATTAACCGATTTTCAAAGAAAGGAAAAAAACACTATGACTCCCCCCTCGCAAGTTTTAATCGAGATTGCCACACAATCTCAAGCGATGAACTACAATACCCCAGCGCAAGTGCCGAAAATCACTTTGAATGGTACGCCGATTCCGTCGCCGGGTTATACGCCAAATAGCCCGACCGGATACCAGATCGTGGTGATTAACTCATCACAGGATTACACCAATCCCGCCAGCATTCTGATAAATGAATACCTGATGTTGTTTCCTCAGGAAAACACCACCTGGTGGTCTAGCACCTATCAATATATGTATGCGGGGATGCTGTTTCAGCAATTAAACGGGGGCAACATCGAACAACAACTGATTCTCCTTGCCAGTTACGGCTTGGATAATAATATGCCACCGTCAAATGATGCCTATCAGATGTTACTCGGACTGGGAGCCGGTGCAACCTTACAAAATTGGGAAACCCATTGCGACGCGGGCAGCATGGGCGGACCCATGAACTGGGTCAATCAACCGGCTAATTATCTGTTTGTCGGCATGAGCAACTACGGGTACGGTGAAGGCTACGAAAAGCAGGAAACCGGTGAAAGTTCCATCGTCTCTACATTGTCCGTAACCTTGCAAAATCCTGTTTAACCACAGGCACAGTGAATCGGCAATCAGTCAATTATTTTCGACTGACGGCAGGTAAATAAAAGGAGCGCGGTCTGTCACTCTACAACGAGTTTGAACAGTCTTTTATTCAAGCGCGACAAAGCGACAGGCCGCGCCTGCTCATCATCGGTCAAGCCATCCGCCCCACAGGTTTCGCCAGAGTCCTGCAAACCCTCGCAAAATATTTATCCGAGTCGTTCGAGATTCTCTATTTCGCCATCAACTATCGCGGCGAAGCGATTGACAGCAATTATCGTATTCTGCCCAACCATCGCATCGGCGATATTCTGGGGCGCGACCAACTGCCGGAAATCCTCACCCGCTTTCAACCTCAATGCATTCTGCTTTGTCACGATTGCGATTTTTATGCGGTACATCACCCGGCGCTGGCGACGTATCGCGAACAATCGCCCGCCGCCAAAGTCTTTTTTTATTGCCCCATCGAATTCGCCGAGATGCCTGCCGCTAATTTTAAACATTTAGCCGATGTAGATGAGCTGGTCTTCTACACTGAGTTCGGCTTGCGGGTGGTCGAATCGGCATTTCAATCGCTCAACCTCACCCCTCAACCACCGATGCACATTTTGCCGCACGGCGTCGATACCACGATTTTTCATCCGCTCGTCGAAAATGATTTTTCGCAAAGTCGCAAACAAGCCCGCTTACAATTATTTCCCGACCGACCGCATCTCGAAGATGCCTTCATCGTGTTAAATGCCAATCGCAATAACAAACGCAAGCGCGTGGATTTGACCATGCAGGCGTTTGCCGAATTCGCCAAAGATAAACCTGACGCTTACCTTTACCTGCACATGGGAATGCGCGATTACGGTTATGACATTCCGGCGCTGACGGAAAAATTAAACCTGGACGACCGCTTGTTACGCGCCACTGAAGAAACCGAAAAGCCCACAATTTCAGATGAACAGTTGAATGTGATTTATAACGCCTGCGATATTGGCATCAACACTTCGCTGGGTGAAGGTTGGGGACTTGTGGCTTTTGAACACGCGGCAACCGGCGCGGCGCAAATCGTCCCCGCGCATTCCGCCGGTGCGGAACTCTGGCGCGACTACGGTTATCTCGTTGAACTCAACAAAACTTCAGATGTGAAAAATGAGATTGCGATTGCTGATGCCGCAATGGTTTTGCAAAGCCTTTATCAAGACCGGCAGTTGCTTGACAGTTTATCGGCGCGTGCCTTCGCTTATGCAAATTCCGAAAAGTTTTCCTGGCAGGCGATTGCCGAGGATTGGCGAAAGCTGCTGTCCTGAATTTGCCAATGCACACGAAAATTTTTAGAGGGCAATCTTGCTTTGCGCGAGTGAGGATTTAGCGGTTCCGGTGAAAATTAACTGACTGGATAAAACAGGTAAAATTTCCCTTATTCGGCACGGTTTGTATTGACGATAAAGCACGTCAAACATAAACTCCGCCTATGTTAACCCGGCGCGAATTCGCTCTCTCGATGGTTGCGGCTTTAACGGCAAATAACCGGCTAAGCATTTTGTGCCCGGCTCAGGAAAAGCCTCAACCCAATCGCGGCGACTGGTTTCGCGAAGCGCGTTTCGGTTTGTTCATTCATTTCGGCTTGTATTCGACTTATGGACGCGGCGAATGGATTATGCGCAGCGAAAACATCCCTTATGGCGAATACGAAAACCTCGCGACGAAATTCAATCCGACAAAATTCAAAGCGCGCGAATGGGTCGCCTTAGCCAAAGCCGCAGGTCAACGCTACATCACCATCACCACCAAACATCACGACGGGTTTTGTCTGTTTGAAAGCCGTTTGACCGATTACCACATCACCCGCACGCCGTTCGGGCGCGATTTGATTAAAGAGTTAGCCGATGAATGTCACCGGCAAAATATGCCCATCTTTTTTTATTATTCATTGATGGATTGGCATCACCCGGCTTATCAATCAAGCGTGAAAAGCGGTTCGCCGGTTACCAATGAATTTATCGCTTATCTCAAAGGGCAAATCAGGGAACTCTGCACCAACTATGGTCGCGTTGCCGGTTTCTGGTTTGACGGCGACTGGGATCACACCTCCGCAGACTGGCATTCGCAAGAGATTTTAAATTTGATTTATCAACTGCAACCCCAGGCATTGGTCAACAACCGCACCGGCTTACCGGCAGATTTTTCTACCTATGAGCAGGAAATCGGCGCAAAACCGAAAGCGATTGACAACCATCTGCGTGAAGCCTGTATGACCATCAATGACAACTGGGGGTATGCCGTAACCGACGGGCGTTATAAATCCGCAGCCGAGTTGATTCAATTGCTGGCGCTTGCCGCTAACAGCGATAGCAATTTGTTGTTGAATGTCGCGCCGAAACCGACAGGCGAAATACAGAGCGAATTCATCACCCGTCTGTACGCGGTTGGTAACTGGCTCAAGCAAAACGGCGAAGCCATTTATGGCACGCGAGCCGCGCTGCGCAGTTACAATTACAACACCGCGACCACGGCTCGCGGCAATAAACTTTACTTTCACATTTTCAACTGGCAACCAAACACCGGACTCAGTCTCGATTTAGTGGTGAAGCGCCCGATTAAAAAAGTCTATATTCTGGAAAGCGGCGCGGCTTTTCCGTTTCGCCGCAAATCGGTTTCCGATGATGGCAAAACCGAAGTCATTCGTTTTGAAGCGAAAAATCGCGGCTGGAGTTCAGCCAATACCGTCATCGTTATTGAATCGGGCGAAAGCTATACTTGATAAACGGATTCACATACACTTCACTTTTCGATAGCATAGGGCTATGCCGTTTTCGCTGAGAGCAGGTGCGTTTCTTAAATGATAGATTCATCTTCGGCTCAGGTGGATGAAGCGGATAAATTGCTGAATCCGCGCAATCCGTTTTATCCGTGCAATCCGAGGATAAATTTTCACCGCTCATGACTGAGCGATTGATTTTATAAGTGAAAACCGCGTGACCCGGATGCTTATTTTAAGGATGAACCATGACAGACGAATGTATTAGCTTGCCGGATGATTTCCCGGACATCTTGCGCCATACCAACGAAGACACGCCGGTTCCAACCTGGGAACAGGTGACGCGCAGTGTTGATACGCGCAACCCGGAGATGATTGCTCAGGTTTCGCGCATCGTTGCAGACACTGATGATGAACTCACAGCCCGCGAAAAATGGGATGGTTTACCCAACAGTTATCAACGTTCCGTCGGTTTGTTGATTGATAAAATTTGCCACGAAGGCTGGCTCGATTACGTCGGCACAATCAACGATTGGCCCTGGGACGGCGGCTTTTTCTTCACGCCGCGCAATCAGGACGCGCAAGGTTTAATCAATATCCTCGATGCCAAATCAACCCGCGATGATGACCCGTATATCCAATGCCGCATCGGTGAAGGCTTATTCGCCTATTTGAATTTCCGCAATCACAAAGGCTGGGTGAAAGGCTGGATGGAAACCGATGCGGGGATGGCGGCGTTGCACGTCGGCGTGTTTGAAAACGGAGCCGCCGAAGTTCATTTCGATGTCTTCAATCCGCTTTACATCAATGGCGCGCCCGATGAAGATTTACTCGAAATTCCTTTGATTGGTTCATTCAATACCCGGATGTTCAAGATGCACAAAAAATGGGAACTGGCGAAAGAGTATGGTTCCATCGCGCGCACATCGGCGAATTTTTATCATATGATGCGCGACACCGTGCCGCTGTCGTTTTGAATTCAAAGCGACCTGCCGGTTCACGAAAGCGGTACTGACGGTTTCGTTTCGCTCAATCAAACGGTGATGATTTACTAATCAACAAACCCTGGAAATCGATTTCAACTTATGCTGGATGATGAACTGTTAATCGAAACCCCTGAGCGCGTCGAGTTGCATTACGTGCTTGCCAATGTCGGCAATCGCTTTCTGGCGGCAATCATCGACCACCTCATTCAAATTCTACTGGCGGTCATCGTGGTGCTCCTTATCGAAGGGTTCGGAAACTGGAATCTGTTCGGCGCGGCGCTCGGCGTCTGGGCGGCAGCGATTGCGGTCTTAGCGGTATTTACGATTTACTGGGGCTACTTCGTGCTCTTTGAAACTGTCTGGAACGGACAGACGCCGGGCAAGCGAATCATGAAATTGCGCGTGGTGCGCGAAGATGGTCGCCCGATTCGTTTCTTTGAAGCCTTCGTCAGAAATCTCTTGCGCATCATTGATATTTCGCCGCCGATTTCTTATGCCATCGGCGTGGTGTCGATTATTTTCAGTCCGCGTTCAAAACGCATCGGTGATTTGGTCGCGGGAACCGTGGTAGTGAAAGAACGCTCGTCGGAAGCCCCGTCGCTTGATGAAATCATCAAGCTATCGGAAGCCGAGGAACGAAAACTGGCGCGCACTTCGCCTGCGCCTTTCAAAGCCAATACCCGAATGCTCACCGACCGCGAATTGCAAGCCATCGAAACCTTTCTCAATCGTCGCTATGAACTGGTTGAGCCGAATCGTTCGATGCTTGCTATGCGCATCGTCCAACCGATTGCCGCCAAACTCAATATTCCCAACATCCAGCTTTCACCCGAAGCGGTGCTCGAAGAAATCGAACGCCAGCACCGCGTCCAATCGCGATATATCGATTAAGAAGTCGAGAGTCTGGAGTCTGGCGTCTGGAGTCGCGATGCCTGAAGTTGAGGACTGATTTTCTGTTGTTGGACTGGATGATGCCGCAGCGGTGATGAGCGGGTCGTTACCATTCTGACTTCTGACTTCTGACTTCCTGTTTCTGAATCCTGCATCCTCACCTTGCCTTTCCTGCGTATTCAACCGGGTCTTCGGCTCCGGCTTCGGCAAAACCTTTCAGGCGCAGCAAGCAGCTATCGCAACTGCCGCACGACAAACCTGCGGGCGTCGGGTCGTAACAGCTATGCGTGAGCGCGTAATCAACGCCGAGCGCGAGTCCGGTTTTGATAATTTCGGCTTTGGTCATTTTCATCAGCGGCGCGTGAATTTTGATTTTCAATGTGCCTTCGACTCCGGCGCGCGTCGCTAAATTCGCCATGCGTTCAAATGCCTCGATGTATTCGGGACGGCAATCGGGGTAGCCGCTGTAATCGAGCGCATTGACGCCGATGAACAGGTTGGCGGCTTCGAGGGTCTCGGCAAACGCCAACGCATAGGAAAGAAAAATGGTGTTGCGCGCCGGAACATAAGTGATCGGAATATGGCTGGCGATTTCTTCGACCGAGGCGTGTTTGGGAACCGCGATGTCATCGGTTAGCGCCGAGCCGCCGATGGCGCGTAAATCCACATTCACAATCAAATGTTTTTGCACGCCCAGGGCTTGGGCGACGCGACGCGCATTTTCCATTTCGATTAAGTGGCGTTGCCCGTAAGCGAAGGAGATCGCAAAAATCCTATAGCCTTGTGATTTGGCAATCGCCAGGGTGGTTGTCGAATCGAGTCCGCCGCTCAGTAAGACGACGGCTTTTTTATCATTGGTCATCAGTCATTCGTCCTTAGCT
Source organism: Acidobacteriota bacterium (assembly GCA_040754075.1). Classification (NCBI taxonomy): domain Bacteria; kingdom Pseudomonadati; phylum Acidobacteriota; species Acidobacteriota bacterium. Next base: position 77,813 of record JBFMDH010000027.1, on the reverse strand, counting down.
GTCAATTTATCAACTACACTCTCTATAATATGCAATCGCCATAAAAGCCAACTTCCGTTAGAATCACAACGGCAAATTTTCGATAACTATGAAGAACGACAAAAACCGGAAAGGTTTGCGCGCCAGACCCTTTTTGAAGTGGGCGGGCGGCAAGACGCAATTGCTTCGAGAAATCCAAGGCGCGCTGCCCGCGTTGGTTTCAGACAACCGCTTCACTTACGTTGAACCCTTCGTCGGCAGCGGCGCAGTGTTGTTTTTATGAATCTCAAATTTAACATCAGCTTGGCAAATTCATATTCAAGTTCTTCGCAAATTGCCAGAGTTTTGACCGAAAATTGGGTCAAAGAAAATTCTTATTGTCCGAATTGCGGTAAAGAAAATCTGATTGAATATCAGAACAATAAACCTGTTGCTGATTTTTTCTGCGCCTCTTGCAATGAAGATTTTGAACTGAAAAGCAAAAACGGAAATCTCGGGAAAAAAATCAATGACGGGGCATATTCGACGATGATTGCAAGAATAACCTCTGACAATAATCCCAACTTTTTTTTCTTAACCTATCGTAAACCGCAATGGTCGGTTAATAATTTTCTCATTATTCCAAAACACTTTTTTCAATCGGAAATTATTGAAAAAAGAAAGCCCTTGGCAGCAAGGGCTAGACGCGCAGGATGGGTCGGGTGCAACATTGATTTGCAACGCATTCCTGAATTAGGACGCATCTTTCTTATTAAAAATTCAATTGTGCTCAGTAAAACTCAAGTGATTGAAACCTGGAATAAAACGGTTTTTCTGCGTGACAAATCGGATGAAGCCAAAGGCTGGACTTTAGATGTTTTGAAATGTCTTGACCGAATCAGTTCACAGGAATTTTCTCTGAATGAGGTTTATAGATTTGAAGAAGAACTGAAACTAAAACATCCCGATAACAATTTCATTAAAGACAAAATCAGACAGCAACTACAAATTTTACGGGATAAGAATATCATCGACTTTGTGGCAAGAGGTAAATACAGAAGAGTGTCACGATGAAAAAATTTATCTTCATTACACCCGAAGGTGAAACAACGGCTCCAAATGGCAGTCAGGTTGAAAATATGCAAGTCATCGGCATCGTTGAAAATGTCAGCGATGAAGATGAAGCCCTCAAAAAACTGCTGCAAGAAAATACCTGGATTTTCGATGCCGAATTTAATGTCGCCGAATTTATCACCTACGAAATTCTTTAATCACAACTCCAAATACCTGCCTTCAATGCCGCTGTTTTTCAAAGCACTGGCATTCTCTTTTCCATAAGCCACAAAAACGCTCGGCGCTCCAGACGTGCCCCCTTGTTTTCCTGAAACGTGATAAAAACGAATTCTGCCTTTTACAAAAAGCAAAGCGTCTGCCGAATTCCAAACATGGTCAAAGAAACATTTGGTCTCGGTTCTTGCAAAAATTAGCGCGATGCCGTTTCCATGATTTTTGAGTTTTTCCAACCACAAATATAAATCTTTTCCATAAGGCGGATTGCAATAAACTCTGCCGAACCACGCTTTTTCTAATCCGTTATCTTCAATCGTGTAATTTACTCTGGCGTGTAGGAAAGGCGCATTGACCGGACTGCAAGGGTCCAGGTCGAACGCGCCCAGTTTTTTAACCAAATAAGGCGGCGTCAGCCATTCGACTTTCGTGAGTTTGCATCTCTCAAATGAAGTGTCCATAGTTTTCTTTGCATCTCATCATACGATCCCTTTCACATCCAGATCAACCAACAACCCGATCAAAATCAACAATTTAGAGGAAATTTCAAAACGGTTTTCCGACGACTTCCGATGATCAGAAGATTTTTAGGAATTGATTTGGAAGAAGCCTATTTGCAACTCAGCAAACGGCGCAAAATCGCTACCCGGTCGCCAAGCCTTCATGCTGAATTTCTGCGCCGCATCGAAGGATTCGGCAAACAGGATTTATCGAGCCTTTTATCTGAAGAGTCGTTTGCGCCCTGACCGAACGCGCTTTGCGGCGCAAACTTTTTGCATTATAAAGACTGCTGCAAAATGCCCGGACAAAGGACGAATCCTCAATGACCGATTATCAAACCTATCATCACAATCGCAATTATGGTTGCCGCCTCACCGAATTTATTTATGAAGGCTATCGCGCCATTACGCTCGAAAATGAAAAGCTGCGCGTCACCGTCCTTGCCGATAAAGGCACGGATATTTTCGAGTTTCTCTATAAACCGCAGGATGTGGATTTCATGTGGCGCACCCGTGAAGGTTTGCGCCCGCGCTACCTGCCGCAACACATTCGCGGGTCGGGAACCTTTATGGACAATTACGAAGGCGGGTGGCAGGAATTGTTTCCCAATTGCGGCAATTTTTCTACTTATCAAGGCGCGGAAATCGGTCAACATGGCGAGATCGCCGCACTCCCCTGGCGTTACACGATTATCAAAGATGAAGTGGATGAAATCGCCGTGCGTTTCGAGGTGCGCGCCATTCGCACGCCTTTTCATTTAGCCAAGACTTTGACTTTAAAACGTCACGAAGCCATTTTGCGCATACACGAGCGCGTCACTAACGAAGGCGGACAACCGGCGGAATTTATCTGGGGACATCACCCGGCTTTGGGGCATCCGTTCATCGATGAGAGTTGTCGCGTAGACGCGCCGCCTTGTCGTATACGCACGATGAAGGAATACACCGGCGAGACTTCGCGGCTGGTTGCCGACCAGAATTCAAAGTGGCCGCTTGGCGAAGGGCGCGAAGATTGGAGCGTTGATTTATCGAAAATTCCGCCGCCCGAAGTTGAATCGGCAGACATGATTTTCCTGGAAGGCATCGCGGACGGGTGGTTTGCAGTGACCAATACCGATAAGCGCGTCGGTTTTGCGATGCGTTACCCGGCAGAAATTTTTAAAGTGCTGTGGTACTGGCAAATTTTTCGCGGTGGGCGCAATTACCCCTGGTGGAGCGCCACTTACAATATCGCGCTTGAACCTTGTGTGGCTTTGCCGAAATTGCATGAAGCCGTAAGTAACGGCGAAGCGTTGATGCTTGAAGCGGGAGAAAGTTTAGCAGTCGAGTTATTGGCAATCGCTTATGAAGGCATATCGATGGTCGAGCGCGTTGCCGAAGATGGTTCAATCATTGGCGGGTAAACCAATTAGGACAATCTTTAAAAACCTCCGGCGGCTGTGCCGCTTTGATGTGCGGAAAGGCAGAGCCTTTCCGAGCGCCTTGCCACCCAACGCTTGCGGCTACGCCGCCAATTTGGAGCGTAGCCCCGAACCGTTGGCGAATGGTCTCGGCGGGGCAAAGCCACCGCCGCACATCAAAGCGGCACAGCCGCCAGAAGTTTTATAACTAATCACTGCACGGCGCGGCGCATTTATAAAATTTAAACCGTAACTATTTTTGTGAGTCTGTGAAAAGGCGCGAAACTGGCTACAGTAGCCGATTTCGCGCCTCAAATGTTTTTACCGTTTGCCTGAACGCGAGGTTGTGGTTGCAGATGGTTTCGTCGGCGTTGGCTTTTTCGTGGTTGTCGGTTGCGGTGTTGCAGTTGCCGGTTGTTGCTTGAGGTATTTCACCCGTTCGATGCCCTGCCTGGCGGTTTCATCTTTTTGCGCGGATGCCTGAAACGCCTTTTCGTAAACGCTCAAGGCTTTGTCCAACTCTTTATCGCTTTCATAAACATAACCGAGTTCGTTCATCACCGGCACATTGGTCGGCGCAAGCTTTACCGCCTGCTCCAACGCTTCAGCGGCTTTTTTCCATTGCGACGAACGCGAATAAGCAATGCCCAGATTAATCCACGCGCTGCTCTGGTCGGTGTGGGCGCGGGCATATTTATCAAGCAGTGGCGCGGCTTTGGCGTATTGCTTATCGACCAGATAAGACTGACCGAGTAACCGCCAGACCGTTTCATCATCTTTGACGGCAACAAGTCGTTCACCGACACTGATGGCTTGTTTGAGCATCGGCGGATTTTTCGCGCTTTGCGCGAGATAGAGTTCACAAAGCATGGTGAGCAAATCGGCGTCTTTCGGTTCAACCGCGAGTCCCTGATTCAACGCGGTGATGGCTTGATCGGGATGCGCCAGTTTTTGATGCGCGTATGCCAGATAGTAATAATTGCTGGTGTTGGTTTTGAGTTCGTTGATGCTGGCGGTGAGCGCCGGAATCGCTTCGTTATATTTTTCCGTGTAGATGTAGGCGCGACCCAGCGCGGCGCGGGCATTCGGTTCAACTTTCTGTTGCAATTTTTCCGTCAGCGTTAGGTATTGCGCGAGCGATGGAATCGCTTTGTCGTAATGTTTAAGCTGGTACTCAGAAAACCCTATGTAGTAATGCGCCGCCGCCTGACCTTTTTCATCCTTTTCGGCGCTCTTCAAATAATTGGTGAAGGCGTCAATGGCATCTTCGTAGCCTTGCAGGTTGTAATGGCTTGCGCCGATGTAATACCACGCTTGCCAGTAATTCGGGTTGGCTTTGAGCACCGCGTGAAACGCCTGTGCTGCCTGACGATATTGTTTTTGATTGTAAAGCGAGATGGCGCTGTCCCAATCCTGCGCCGCCGCGAAAGTCTGAGTGAAGACGACAACCGCAAACGCCGCCAAAAGCCAGGATAATTTTTTCATCATTGTACTTCTCTCCATTCTTGCAGTCTGGTGAAATTTTATTCTTCTTTGAACGAGCAACTCAAGGCGTAGTGCCCTCAGTCAAAGCTGAGAAGTGCGAAACCCGAATTTTCGTTGCCCGACCAGACATTTTGTGCGCTTGCCAAGCCCTGCGGCAATCAAGCACAATAACGGTTCGTTGTGATGAGTGGTTCGCAACCGATACCCTATCCCCATAAATACGAGAAAGAGGTTTAATGATGAAACAATTGATTATTTCCGCGAGGCGGATATTTGCTGTAGGTCTGCTTGCGGCTATAGCAATGAGTGTTCCGGCTCTTGCTTATTCGATTCAAGATAAAAATAAACCGGCACAACCATCCGCCGATGAACAAAAAGCTTTAAGTAAAGTGCAAAATGCGCCGACGCTGGCGGCTAAACTGGAAGCTGCCAAAGAGTATATGAAGAAATATTCCAAAGGCGTCGAGCGTTTCAAACTGGCGCAGTATATGGTCGCCGAAGTAGCCAAATCCACCGACGCGGCAACCCAGATTTCTTCATCGGAAACCTTGATGACGATATTTAATGACCCTAAAGAAACGCTGTTAATTTCAGGTATTTTAATCGACGGTTATGTTAAAGCGACGCGCGGTGAGGATGCCTTTCGCGTCGGCGCTACGCATCTCGAAAAAGCCCCCGGCGATGTTGCCATCCTGACGCAACTCTCGATTTTCGGTATTGAACAGGCAAAACGCGGAAACGCCAATTTCGTTCAGCAATCGCAGACTTACGGAGCCAAAGCCATCGAATTAATCGAAGCCGATAAAATGCCGGAAAATTTTGAAGCCGCCACCTGGACAGAATATAAGACCCGCTGGCTGCCGCAACTTTATCAATCGCTCGGCATTGTCTCTTACATGATGAAAAACACCGATGATGCCCAGGCGAAGCTTGAAAAAGCCGCTTCACTCAATCCCAATGACCCGTTCACCTATGCCATTCTGGGCACGCTCGCCAATGATGAATATCAAAAGTACGCGCAGCAATATAAAAATCTGATGGCAGGACCCGTAAAAGATGAAGCCTTAAAGCGCGCCCACACGAAAATGGATGCGGTGATTGATTACTTTGCTCATGCCGTGGGACTAGCCGAAGGCAACACTGCCTATCAGGCGCTGCACGACCAACTCATGGAAGATTTGAAAACCTATTACCAGGCGCGCAAAGGCTCATTGGACGGTTTGCAGGAATTGATTAACAAATATAAAAAGCAGTAATGGTCATTGGTTATTGGTTTGTAGTGAACGGATGGCGTTTAAAGACCAATGACCAAAAAGAGGAAAACGGATGGCTGTCAACAATGAAGAATTTCGCGCCGCGCTCGGTCGTTTTGCAAGCGGCGTCACGATTGTCACCACCAAAGATAAAGAAAATGGTTTGCATGGATTGACGGTGAGCGCCTTCGCTTCCGTTTCATTAAACCCGCCGTTGATTCTGGTTTGCATAGATAATCGCTCATCATCACTGGAACATCTGGCTGAAGGTTGTTTTTTCGCAGTCAATATTTTAGATGAATCCCAGCAGGCGCTTTCCAATCGCTTTGCGTCAAAAGACCCGAACCGGTTTGAAGGCACCAATTTTACTTTCGGTGAAACCAGTCAAACGCCTTTGCTGGAAGGCGCACTCGCGTATCTCGAATGCAAAGTCGCGTATAACTATCCGGGCGGTGACCACACCATTATTGTCGGCGAAGTTGAAGCCGTCGCCGTCGGCAATCAAAACCCCTTGCTCTATTATCACGGCGGTTATCAAAAATTGGCTTAATCAAATTGCGGCGGTGTTGGGGTAAGCTGTCTCGTGGCTTATCCCAACACCGCAGCCTTTCCTGATAAAAACCCACCTGAGTTGAGAAAATTTCTGGAAATGCATCGCCATTACGGTTTTCTCTCATACGAATAGAACGTTCAAGTTCTGCGCATATTGATTCAGAAGGTCAAAACAGTTATGAAAAAAGTTTTCGTTTATTTGATGGCGTCGGCAATTTTCCTAGCGCTTCTGCCGGGCTTTGGCGTGCCCCCCCACCAAGCTCTTGCGCAATCCGGCGCGGTCTTTGGACCTGAAACTTTTCCGAGGGGCGAAAATAACAAAGCAAAATTTTCACGCGCCTTCAGTGCCCCGGACACGACGATTCCTTACAGCTTATCGGTCACGCATGGCAATCGCGACGGGTCGCAACGGGTCAAAAAAATTACCATTATCCTCAACGGACAAGAATGGGTATTTAATCGCAGCCAGGGGTCATTCGTTGCCGCCGTGCGCTTGCAATCGCAAAATCAATTGACCATTGTAATGAAAGGCGGCGTGGCTGACGGATTCATCAAAGTCAATGTTGAACCGACGCGCACAACCTTGTTGAACAGTCCCGACGATGGCAATTTCGATTCCGCGCAGTCCGGCATCGGGTACATCTATGGCATCAGCGTTGATTCGGCTTCGCACCGCGCTTACCTGGCTGATGGCTTGAATGATTCGGTGATTGAATTCGATGTTGCCGATGCGCGTGTCACACGGAGCTTTGACAATCTCGATAGCGATTCGATTTCCGGCAATGCCGGTACGTTATCGGTTTGTTGGGATTCGACTTCGCAAAATCTGGTGGCCATCAATCAAGGCAACTCGACCAAACAAACCAGCGGCAGCCTTGCGGTAATCAATATCAATAACAGTTCGATGCGCAATTTTATTCTTGCCAGTGATATGCATCCGACTTCACTTGCAGGATTATCAAACAGCCGCGCCATCGCTTTTACAACCCTGTATTATCCGCAAAACCGTCGCGCTTATTTTATGGACACCGATTCCGGCAATCTGACGACACGAGAAGAAAATCTCGCGCTGTTTGCTTCAACCGGAAATTCCATCACCAACGAATTCATCTTTGCGGGCGCAGATGATGGCAAACCACCGGCGCTTTTCATCTATAACGGCGCGTCGCCTTTTCGCAAAGTGAAAGAGATTCCTTCATCCGCGAGAGCCGGTTCAATCTTCGATAAAGTTGCGGTCAACCCGACCAACAACATCGCCATTGCTGTCAATCTGCGCGAATCCGCGATTTTTCTTTTCGACATTGGCGCGGGACAGGAGATTGCCAGAATTCCGGTGCGCTTTGTGAGTTCGGATTATAACGACACTAGTGTCGCCATCAATCCGCAAACCAATATGGCTGTGGTAGCCAACCGCAATCTCAATATGTTGTATGTTGTCGATCTGGCAACGTTCATCTTGCGCGCCGAATTGCCTTTGCCTTCGGGCATCAATCCGCTTTCGGTTGGCATTGACACTCAATTCAATCGCGCCTTGATTGGCGAAAGCGGGTTTCGCGGTGAAAATCATTCGGGCAGCATCATCATCGTTCAACTTCCCGACCGCGAATAGGGCGAAAATAAAAATCAACCATTTGAAAAGGCGTGATTAACTTCACGCCTTTTTACTTTCATCCGCTTCCTTACGGCTTTGCGCATACGCTGCTGATAATCAAAAGCCACTTGTGTTATGCTCTTCGGCATTTAAAACCCTGAGACGAAGGAGTATAACCTTGCTCAAACAATTTTCCTCTCTCGTTGTTGCGCTGTTGCTGGTCACCTTAACGCCGATTTTCCCAACGGGCGCGGTTTCGCCGGATTTCGATTTGGTGATTATCAACGGACGCATTATTGATGGAACCGGCAACCCCTGGTTTTACGGCGCAGTTGCCATCAAAGGCGACCGCATCGCTGACATTGGCGCAATCGACGCCAGCCGCGCCGCCCGGGTAATTGACGCGCGCGGGCAAATCGTGGCGCCCGGTTTTATTGATGTTCACACACACGTCGAAGGCTCTTTAAGCGGCACGCCGACTGCCGATAATTTTTTACGCATGGGGGTAACGTCGATTGTCACCGGCAATTGCGGCTCCTCATCAGTTGATGCCGGAAAATATCTCTCGGATGCGGAACGGCAGGGTATTTCTATCAATGTTGCCACGCTCATCGGACATGGTTCGGTGCGCCGCGAAGTGATGAAGGAAGAAGCCCGCGCGCCGTCAGCCGATGAAATGCAACGCATGCGCGAGATTGTCGAGCAAGCCATGCGCGATGGCGCGGTCGGCATGTCAACCGGTTTGATTTATGTGCCGGGCACTTATGCAAAAACCGATGAAATCGTCGAACTGGCTAAAATGGTCGCCAAACATGGCGGCATTTACGCCACCCATATGCGCGACGAAGGCAATCAGGTTTTCGATTCCATCAAAGAAACGTTAACGATTGGCGAACAGGCACACTTGCCCGTCGATATTTCCCACTTCAAGGTTTCTTCAAAGAAGCGTTGGGGCGCAAGCCTCACAACTTGCCAGATGGTTGCCGACGCCCGCGCTAGAGGGCAACAGGTTACGGTTGACCAGTATGTTTACACCGCATCATCTACTTCTTTGAATACCGCTTTGCCAACCTGGGTTTTAGAAGGCGGACGCGATAAAGCCAAAGAACGGCTCACTGACCCGCCGATGCGCGAAAAAATCAAACGCGAAATGATTGACGCGATAAAAGCGAGCGGTTTTAAAGATTGGTCATATGCCGTCGTCGCGGGTTTCCGCCCCAATCCGTCATTTGAAGGGAAAAGCATTTCTGAAATTATCCGTCAGGCGCGTGGCAAAAGCGGCGCGATGGAAGAGGCTGAACAGATTATTGAAATGTATCTCGCGGGGTCTGCCGGAATGATTTATCACAAAATGGCTGAGCCTGATGTTGAACGTATCATCGCGCAGCCCTATACCATGATTGCTTCGGATAGCGGAGTAATCAAAATGGGCAACGGCGTGCCTCATCCCAGAGGTTATGGCAACAATGCCCGCGTGCTGGGGCGCTACGTTCGCGAAAAAAAAATCATTACCCTCGAAGATGCCATCAGAAAAATGACCTCGCTTCCGGCGGCGACCTTCAGGCTGTGGGACAGAGGATTGTTGCGTAAAGGCATGGCTGCAGACCTGGTGATATTTGATGAAAAACAGGTCGGCGACCGCGCCACATTCGATAAACCGCATCAATATGCCGAGGGCTTCAGTTATGTGCTGGTCAATGGCAAAGCGGTTATTGACAATGGCGAACCGATGAAGTTGAGCGCCGGACGCGCCCTGTATGGCAGCGGCAAAACCGCGTCACGCGAATAATTTTTTGAAGCCTTTCGAGTCATTCAAAGGCGATAAAAAATTCCCGTTACGCAATTATCGAAATTGGTTTAAAATGCATGTAGCTTGACAAAACCAAGACATTCGCATAAAAGTTGCGTCAAAAGAGAAAACCCCGTTTGATTGGAAAACGGTGTGTGCCTTTCAAGCCGCACAAGTCCGGGTCTAGTTTTTATTTTGACAACCTAAAACTGCCTGCAAGCAGCGTTTAGTTGAACTGCGATAGGTTTTTTCTCAGTAACATTAAGTTGATGGAAATTGTCGTCCACCGTTTTTAATGATAATTTTCCATTAACTAGATTTTGGGGAGTATCGGAAGTGGAAAAAAGTCATAACCATTCAAATAGAATACCTCTGAATCCTGACCTCAAGAGTCAACGCGCGCAAGAGTTCGAGGATAAATTGGGCGCTATGATTGTGGGACAGGAACGCGCCGTGCGGCGTATTTCAGGGCTTTATCAAATTTATCTGGCCGGTATGCAAAATCCCGGCAGACCCATCGGCACCATGCTGTTTTTGGGACCCACGGGTTCAGGTAAAACCCGCGTCGTCGAAGCCGCCGCCGAGGTGTTGTTTAGCGATTCCAATGCGGTGGTTAAAATCGATTGCGCCGAATTTCAACATTCGCATGAAATTGCCAAACTCATCGGCTCGCCGCCCGGTTATCTCGGACATCGCGAAACCTCACCGATGTTGACGCAGGAAAACCTCGACAAATATCACACGGATGCCGACAAGCTCACGTTCATTCTGTTTGACGAAATCGAAAAAGCGTCGGACGCTTTGTGGCAATTGTTGCTGGGCATTCTCGACAAAGCGACGCTCACGCTTGGCGATAATCGTCGCGTCGATTTTTCCAATTGTTTAATCTGCCTGACCTCCAATCTCGGCGCGAAAGAGATGAGCGAACTGATTACCGGGTCAATTGGATTTGCGCCGGCGCGCGGCAAAGCTTTAATGGAAGACGAGGTTGACCAGAAGATTTATCGCACCGCGCTTGAAGCGGCGAAGCGCAAATTTTCGCCGGAGTTTATGAATCGCATTGATAAAGTCGTGGTTTTCCGCAGCCTCAAGGATTATCACCTAAAACAGATTCTTGAACTGGAACTCCGTCAAGTGCAAAACCGCATCATGAAAGGGACCGGCGAAAAATTTGTCTTCAGTTGCTCGGAAGCCGCCAAGCAGTTTCTGTTGGATGAAGGCATTGATTTCAAATACGGCGCGCGCCATTTGAAACGCGCCATTGAACGCTTCCTGGTCTATTCGATTTCAAATCTGGTGGCGACCAAACAGGTGGCGACCGGCGACCTCGTGATGATTGATTATGATGGTTCATCGGGCAAGCTGGTCTTTACCAAAGAAGAAGGCGGCGCGCTCATCGACACCAATCGCAGTTCCTACCCGGAAATGTTTGAAGAGAACTCCGACGAACAAGCCATCGCCGCAGAAGCCTCCGGCGGACTGAATACCGCGCCGCTTACTGCCAGCGAAAAATAATTGGCTTGATTGTTTTGAATCGCTTAAAAGCCCGGCAAGCCTTCGCACTTCCGGGCTTTTTCATTCACCAAAGTTGTACGCAATGTTTTTGCAAACCCTAAAAAGATGGCTCCGTCGAAATTTCAACACCCGCAACACATTGCACATTCAATTGCGCTATACCCTGGTTTTCCTGTGTCTATTCACTTTTTTTTCAATCGCAGTAAAGGCACAAACCTCTCTGGATAAAACTCAAACCATTCGCGTCGGTCTCTTTGATTTATTTGCAACACCGCAATTGCAGGTTCGCCTCGCCTCCGGCACAAAAGCGTTTTTACAAATTGGCAGTATCCAGGACACACCGATTTTTCCGGGAGATGTTTTGCGCATTCGCAAAGTCAATCATCAATTGAACATCGCGGTTATTGATGCTTCAGGCAAAGTAAAACTTTCAACCCATTCCATTCAAGCACGCATCGAACCGTTGAATGAAACGCAATTCTTATTAACTATCCCCGGAAAAATTCATCGCGTGGTTAATGGCAACTTATCTATCGCCGCGCAAAATCTGAAATCGCGCGTCAGTTTGCGCATCACCTTAACCACAGACCGCGAAGCTTATGTGGCATCGGTCATCGCCGGTGAAATGAGCGCCACTCGCGAAATTGAAGCGTTGAAAACCCTCGCCGTCGTTGCGCGTTCATTCACGATTTCCCATCAATCGCGCCACCGCGACGAAGGCTTTGATTTTTGCGATACCACCCATTGTCAGGTCTATCGCGGCGAAGATGACCTGCGCGCCTCAAGCGTTTCAACAACCATCACTGGCGCGGTTGAATCAACCGTAAACGAAGTTTTGACTTTTAACCACAAAGTCATCGAAGCGTTTTACACAGCCGCCTGCGGCGGAAATACTGCAACCCCTGCGACCATCTGGGGCGGCGCGACCCTAAGCAATGAGGCTTACGTATCGATCTCCTGTCAGTGGTGCGCCGCGTCGCCTTATAAAACCTGGCAACGACAAGCCGAAGTCGCGCCAACCCTTGCGGCGCTCTCTATGGCGCTCAATTTCAACTTATCGCCATCGACGGAACTCGCCGTCATCAACCACCCGCAAGGTGACATCGTCGAATCGGTGCGCATCACAGACCATTCGCGCAGTTGGCTGTTAAATACAGAAGCTTTTCGTCGGGCTATCGGGCGCAGAATTGGTTGGAACAGAGTGCTCAGTCCAACGTTTAGGATAGAGCGTCGCGGAAATTCTTTCATTTTTCGTGGCAGGGGTTTCGGCTCTCAGGTAGGATTATGCGTCGCAGGAACCATCGCGCAGGCAAAAGCAGGTCGTCGCTATCGGGACATCCTCGAATTTTATTACCCACACACGGAGCTGGATTTGGAAAGCAAAAAGCACAAGGCAAACAGCAGGATTCAGGATTCAGGATTCAGGATTCAGAGTTCACAAGCAAGAGATAATCGACAATTAGAAACAATAGAGTCTACGAGGCTTCAAATTGCAAACCGGGACGAACAGCCGCAATTCTCAGATATGAATTTGCAATCCGCAATCCGCAATCCGCAATCCGCAATCAACTTTAGCCTTTTGCCTTTTGCCTTTTGGGGAGTGGGTCGCAAACTCGCTGAACTCGGCGAATGGCTGATGGCGTTTGGCGGATTCGGGCTTTTCGCTATCGCGCTTCTCGATTCGGCATTGATTCCGTTGCCGAGCGGTCCCGACCTGGTGATGATTGCTCTGAGCGCCAATGACCCGGCAAAGATGCCGATTTATGCGCTTGCCGCAACCTTGGGTTCGACTCTCGGTTGCACGATGTTGTATTTGATGGCGCGACGCGCCGGGATGGTGGCGTTGAAACGCATCAAGCCTGAACGGCGCGAACGCCTCGAAAATATGCTCGGTCGTTACGATATGCTGGCGGTGATGTTGCCGGCGATGTTGCCGCCGCCTTTTCCGTTCAAACCGTTCATTCTTTCGGCGGGCGTTTTCAAATTGAAAATCGAACGGTTTATCCTGGCAATTTTCATCGGACGGGCGATTCGCTTTTTGGTTGAAGGCTGGTTGGCGATTCAATTCGGTGATGAAGCGTGGAATTTAATCAAACGCCAAGGGCTGAAAGTTTTATTGGCTGTTGCTTTAATTATTATTGTTTTTTGGGCAGTAAATTTTTATAAAAAAAAAGGTAACTCTTCTTCGCTTGCCGTTGACGAAGTAACGCCCCAAGATTAAACGCTTCCCCGTGCATATTGCGTGTGTTAGCATTAGTGATTTGCTGAGGAGATAATTTTTTTGCTCATGAAGAAGCTCATCTGTATTATCGCGCCATTCGTTCTGACCATTGTGGGAATGGCGCAATCGCGCAACTGTTTGCGCATCATGCCTTTTGATGAACTGGTGCGCACCTCAACCTGGATTGGTCGTGTGAAAGTCTTGAAAGTCAGCAAAGCGAACCTGCGCGGGCAGTTCTATCAACTGGCGATTTTGCAACCTGTGGAAGTGATTGAAGGCGATTCATCACTACAGCAAATCAACGTGCTGGCAAAATCGAATGTGCCCTGTGCCAATGATGTTTATGTCATGGGACAGGAACTTCTGGTTTTTCTGGTTTCCGAAGCCGGTCTGTATCGCACCCAGAATTTTCAATATGGCATGTTTGTCATCAATGAAGAAATCATCAGAGGCTGGCACGGCAAAGACAATTTGATAGCCGATAAACCTTACTTGGAAATTCGCTCGGAAATCGAAACCTTTTTAAACAGCTGGCGAAACCCCAATCAACCGCCGCCGGTCAACCCGGCTATCGTTCCCAATTCTCAAACGCCTCAATCCAATCAAAACCCGCAAAGTCAAACCAAACCACCGACGCCGCAACCGAGTCCGATTAAACCGCCTGAACCCACGCCAACCAAACCGCCGACGTTTTAATTTCCCTTGCTTGATTAGCTTGCGAGTCCCGCGAGTGCGACCGTGAGTAACAACAATCGCTTCAAGCCCAATTCGCGTCCCGTGGGGTCGTACCATTCCGCCAGAGTGTGACAATTACTCGACACCCCACCCGCGCCGATGGTGATTGCCGGAATGCCTAACGAAATCGGGATGTTGGAATCCGTCGAAGAACAGTCGAGGCGCGGTTCGATGCCAAGCGCGCGCGAACATTCGACCGCCGTTTGCACGATGCGTGAATCGATAGCGGTTTCGCCTGACGGACGATTGCCTTTCGGTTCAAAATTGTAAGAAAGTTGCGTACCGCTCATGGCGCGTTGGGCATTCTCTTCACGCACCGCAAGGTCAACCATGCGACGCAGATGCTCTTCCAATTTATCAATCTCTTCACGCGACACCGAGCGCATATCGACCGTCATGCTCGCCGATTCGGGAATCGAGTTGACCGAATTGCCACCTTCGATGATACCGACGTTATAAGCGGTGCGCGGCGCCAGTGGCGCTGTATAGCTGGAGAATTTCGCAATCGCGCGTCCGAGCGCATGTACGGGATTAACCACCCCGAAATCGCCCCACGAATGCCCGCCGGGTCCGTTGATAGTTAAACGATAACGCCGCGAACCGAGTGCGCGGTTGGTAATGCGTTCAACGCCCGGGCCATCAAGCGAGACAAAGGCATCAACGCCCGCTTGAAATTCGCCTTCGGTAAACAGATGGCGCACACCGCGCAAATCGCCTTCGCCTTCTTCGCCTACAGTGGCGACAAAATAAATCGTGCCTTCGGTTTGAATGCCGCAGGTATTCAAAGCCTTTGCCAGCATCACCAGACTCATCACCCCGCAAGAGTCATCGCTGATGCCGGGCGCAAAAAGCCTCCGCCCGTCGCGTTTAACCGCCACATCCGTGCCTTCGGGAAATACTGTATCGAGGTGCGCCGAAACCATCAGGCTGGGACTTTTTGCCTGCCCACGACGTTCGGCAATGACGTTGCCTTCGCGGTCGATGCGAACGTTTGTGAGACCGATTTCGGCAAAGCGGTTCTGGATGTAATCGGCTCTCACAGCCTCTTTGAAGGGAGGCGCGGGAATTTCACAGATGCGAATCAACTCTCTGGTGGCTTCATCGTGCATGTCGTCTATGAAAGCAAACGCCGCTTGCATCTGCGGATAAAAAACTAAATTCTGCGCCGTTATTGTGCCTGGTTTTGTCGCGTAATTCGGGGTCATTTTATTTTCGGTTTTCGAGTTCCGATGTAAATTCTCTTTTGATTTTAAAGGATTACCCATTAATTGAAAGATAAAATTCGCTGTTGTATTCGAGCCATCAAATTTGGCAACTTACAATCCGATGACCTTCAGGATTTCTTCATTGGTGAGCGTCGCGTTGCCTTGCTTTGCATGATTGAAAATTTTTTCAACGCGCTCTTCGGTCGGTTCGATACCCTTGCGTTCAAGCCAGAACACGACATTCGATTTGCCGCTCATGGGGCCGATTTCAATCACTTGTTCGCGCCCGAACATCTTTGCAGGGACGCCTGAATAGACCGCATCCACCAGCCATTCATCGCCTTTTTTGAAAGCCTTAATCACCGCCGCCGCATGAACGCCGGTCGCTGTGCGAAAGGCATCGCGCCCGACTACAGGATAATTAATCGGAATCGGCACGCCGACAGCATCGCTTGCGGTTTCGCAATACTTCATCAGATTCGAGAGGTCGCGTTCGATATAGCCGAGCAATTGAAAATTCACCAGCAGTTGATCCATCGGCGTATTGCCGACGCGCTCGCCGACGCCAAGCGCCGAACCGTGCACACGGTCTGCCCCGGCTTCAAAAGCGGCGATGGAATTAATCACTCCAAGTCCACGGTCTTGATGACCGTGCCAGTCAACTTTGATGTCTTCGCCGGTATCGGCAATGATGGATTTAATGAATTGAATGAGGGCGCGCGTGCCTTCGGGCGTCGCGTGACCGACCGTGTCGCAAACGCAAATGCGCCTGGCTCCGGCTTCAATCGCCGTGGTGTACAACGCGCGAATCGTATCGGGATGGGCGCGCGTGGTGTCTTCGGTTACATACATCACCGGAAGCCCGTGCGAAGTTGCGAATTTCACCGCCTCTTCGGTGTGCGTGAGCATCCGCTCCAGAGACCAATCTTCAGCGTACTGGCGGATGAAACTCGAACCGATAAACATTCCCGCTTCAATCGGCATACCGACTTTTTGCGAAATATCGACGATGGGTTGAATGTCTGCAATCACCGTGCGCGCCGCGCAATTGGGTTGAATATCGAGTTTGCAATCGACAATCTCTTTAGCGAGCCGGGTGACATCCGAAACCACGCGCGGACCTGCGCCCGGCAGTCCAATGTCCGCCGAATCGATGCCCAGCGAATCCATCAAATGCAAGAGTTCGATTTTTTTCTCAATCGGCGGGTCAATCACCGAGGGCGATTGCAGCCCGTCGCGCAAGGTTTCATCGTCAAACTGCACACGCCGGTTGATCTGTAGGTCGCTGCCGACGCGATTCCAATCATAAATCAATTCTTCTTTATTCATACTGCCGGTCTTTCTGAAAAAATTAGAGAATTCGATTAGAGCAAACGCGCAAAGCAAGCGTCAAGCACCTGGCAATTGCGGATTGCCGATTTGGTTGTGAATTCGCTTACCATAGTAACTCAGAACAACGAACCTCATCCGCTTCATCCGCCCGATCCCAAGATAACTTTACTCCTTCACCGGCTGCCTTCTACGTTTATGGCGGGAACTGCGCCGCGCAAATGGCGTCAGAAACCGCTAATGCCAACCTCAAGTGAATAAAAAATCATCAGGCGAATTAGCGGATACTGTGCAATCAAACATTGGCGATGCTACTATGCAAAACAAAATGACGACGACCAAAACGATGCCTGAAAATCAAAAAACCGATGCCTCCATACCCACAACGAAAACCATTTTCTATGCCTTCGCGGGTCTATTCATTTTAAATCTCTTGCTCAGAGTTTTTTATCTGCGTTTCGATTTCGTCAACGGTGATGAAGCGGTGCGCGCGTTGACGGCAACCGAGTGGTTAGATGGGGCGCGGCTTTATGTAGACATTGTGACCGACAAACCGCCGGCGACGACCTTTTTTTATGCAGCGGTGTTTAAATTTTTTGGGCGGTCAATGGACGCGATTCACCTGGCGGCTACGGTCTGGAATTTTTTTACTGCAATCGTTGTTTTTTTAATCGCGAAAAAAATTTATGGGGTGCGTGCAGCCCTCTTGTCAGCATTGGTTTTCGTCTATTTCAGCACCAACTATTTCACGCAGGATATGATGGCGGCAAATACCGAACTATTGATGGCGCTTCCCTATTCGGCTTCATTTTATTTTTTTCTGCGCGCTCAAAATTCGGAAAACCGTCGCATCACGCTTGATTTATTTTTCGCGGGACTTTTGACCGGGGTTGCCATTGCTTTCAAACAAATTGGCGTTTTTAATTTGCTGTGTTTCACCCTGACCGAGTTGTGGTTGATTTATGCGATGCGAAAAACCCGACCACTCATTCAGGCAATTCTTCTATCAAGTAAACGCCTCGCAATGATTGCGCTCGGGGTCGTGGTGGTTTTTGCCTGCGTCCTTTTATGGCTTTATCAGGCGGAGTCGCTTGGCGATTTCTGGCGCAATGTGTTTGTCGTCAATACCTTTTACATCTCTTCACTGCCAGGCGATTTGTGGTTGAAATTTATGGTCGGGCGAACCCTTGGTTATATCTTTTTCAATTTAACCCTGTGGGCATTGGCAGCGTGTACCATCCGGCGAGTGATAAAGCGCAAAGACAACCGCAAATCATTTCAACCATCTTTTGCCGTCAACCCTGAAGGGGTAATCGGGCTGTGGGCATTGGCTTCGTGGTCGGGCGCGTTTACTGGCGGGCGATTTTTCGGACATTACTTCATTCAAATGCTTCCGGCGCTGGCGATTCTCGCCGCTGGTAGTGGCGAGTGGTTGATTGAACAGGTAAAGAATCCCGGGCGCAAACGTCGCGCTTTGCTGGCGACTGGGTTACTGCTGTTTTTTTTCATTATCGGATTGGTACGAATGCATAATCGCACGGCGATTCTCGCTTATGAAACCTTGACCGGCACGCGCACGCGTCTCAGCGAAGCTTGGGGGATGACGGTGCGCGAGCGCGAAACTGCAATTGTCGCCAAGCGCCTGCGCGAACGCTTGAATGCAGGCGACCGGCTTTACATCTGGGATTACGCGCTGGATGTTTACTGGCGTTCGGGGTGTCGTCCGGCTTCGCGTTATCTGCAACCCTACTACCTCACAGGCAATTTCACCGATTCAAACCTTGATGTTGCTGAGACCAATCAAAATTTCTATTCACCGGCTCACGCGCAGTTCATCGAAGACCTCAAACGCCATCGCCCGCGAATTATTTTAGATTTGTCGGATACTTTTTTGCGTTTGCCTTTTCGGGAAATCACCGATTTCATCAAAACCCACTATGAGCGCGACACCGAAATCGGCGTCGAACCCGGACGCCCGTTCGTGGTTTACCAACTCAAAGAAAATTTTTAACCACCGAGACACTGTAAGAAGAAGGGGAGAAAGGGAGAAGGGGAGACGGGGAGAGGGGGAGACGGTTAATCCCTTTGCTCAAAAAAAACAAACCTTCTGCTCAATCAATATCAGAAAAGCCGTGAAGAATTTTATCTCCCTTTCTCCCTTTCCCCCCTTCTCCCCTTCTTCTTCCCTGTGGTGAATTCCTGCTATCGTTGGTTGATTCGCTCAAGCAGCCAGTGGTTAATCACCGGCAGGGCTTCGCGCATGAAAATATGACCGACGGGAAAGCTTTGGAAATCGACCCGACCAGCTCGCATCTGCATTGCCGGTTGAAAAGTTCGCACACGTTCAATCGGATAAAATTCATCGCTTTCACCGGCAATAATCAATATGTCTGTATCGCTCTTTTGATATTTGTCTTCCTGCCAATCGCCGGGGATGCCACCACAAACCGCGACGACACCGCGAATCTGGTTGGGATGCGTGAAGGCAAAACGATAATTGAGCGAACAGGATTGGGAAAACGCCAGCAAAAAAATCTGCTGGCGATTAATCGGATATTCCTCAGCAATCTTTTCAATCATCGCGGTCACTGTGCGATGATGGAGGGAAATAGTTTCGGGCGATTTGTAGGTCATCATCCAGCCGAAACCGATGCGCGGCATTCCCCCTTCACTGCCTTCACGAATAAAAAAGCCATTCGGCGCTTGCAAAGAAGCAATGATGCAATCTTCGGCGTTGATTTTTTGCGCGAGATTCATCATCGACTCTTTATTGCCTTCGTACCCGTGCAAAGCAATCAGCAACGGCAAGGGTTGCGTCGCATCTTCGCGCTCAGGGACATAGAGGTCATAATGCATTTTGATGGTTTGTTCTACGGATTGTTCGATAATCATGGCTTCAATTGATAAACCTTCGAGTTGAAATTTGGCTTGAACTTTTTCCTGGCGATTTGTTTTTGCATCGCGTAGATGCGATATTATCGAAATTCTATGAGCGAGGGAAAGCCTGAACGTTACATCATTTTTGGAGCGGGCGCGATTGGCATAGCCGTTGGCGCACTGTTGCTGAACCTTGGCAAGCGCGTCGCGTTCATTGCGCGCCCGATTTTTGCCGATGCCTTAAAACGCGGCGTCACCATCAAACAGGAAGACCGGGAAGTTTTTTGTCAGGCAGAGGCTGTGACCGCTGCCAATCAGTTGCGCTATCAGCCGGGCGATGTCGTCGTGGTCACCGTCAAATCACAGGTGATGCGCGAGGCAATCGAAGAACTCGCTGCCGCGTGCGATAAACGCATTCCGGTTGTCTGTTTGCAAAACGGCGTGAGTAACGAAGCTGTTGCCGCCGAGCATTTTGAAAATGTTTACGCGGCGCTGGTGTTGTTTTCCGCCGTGCAACTCGACCCGCAACTGATTACCATGCCGCGCGGGCGTTCGATTGCCATCGGGCTTTATCCTGACCGCGTTGATAAACTTTTGCAGGCAATCTGTGAAGATTTAGCGCAATCTGGATTCGAGGCGCTCGCTTCACCTTATGTGATGGCGATGAAGTGGGGCAAGTTGATTGCCAATTTGAATAACGCGACGCACGCCATCACCGGTTACTGGGTCGAACTTGGCGCAGCCGACCCGGAGATGCGCGAGTTGACGAT
Organism: Acidobacteriota bacterium; assembly: GCA_040754075.1. Classification (NCBI taxonomy): domain Bacteria; kingdom Pseudomonadati; phylum Acidobacteriota; species Acidobacteriota bacterium. Next base: position 57,346 of record JBFMDH010000027.1, on the reverse strand, counting down.
TGCTGTGCGAGAAGAAGGCATGCGCACATTAGCCGCCGCGGGGATTGCCGCTGAACCGCCCGAAGCTGAACCCTCGCCGATTCGTATCAGCAAGTGGACTGAGCGCATCCGCCAGACCCGGCAACCGCTCGACGAGGCGTTGCAGTTGCCCGAACCTTTGCGCACCTATGCCTCGATGCATCAAGACCTGATGCTCGGTCGCAAAACCCACGAAGCCGACTACCTCAATGGCGAAATCATCAAACTGGGTAAACGATTGAACCTGCCGACGCCGTACAATTCGGCGCTACTGGAAATCGTCAACCGCATGTTTACGGAAGGCTTGCAGGCTGGAATTCATACACCTGCCGAGCTTCATGCCCTGATAAAAAATCGCGCCAATCAAACCTAAAAACTGAATTGGATTCAAAAATTTTCACGACAAATTTTGGCTCAACGCCTTCCCTGACCTTGTAAATTTTTCCTGAAATTGATTGTGCCTGTTGAAAATATTTTTTTAATTTTTAAAAGCCTTTTTCACGCATCATTTGGCTTGGGTCTGGGCTGTGGATAACCACAATATGTTGTATTTTGTGATTGACATGGGACTAGGTATGGAGTAAACTCCGACCCCGTCAAAGGGTATTCATCCAATAAAAAATTTAATAAAACGATGGGTGCTTTTGATCTTTTTTTGTCTGTGGCTTGTGGGGAAGCAAGCAGACAAACAAGCAATCTGTGGATGGATCAAGGGGTTCGCAAAGGCGTTGTAAAATCGGTTCGTTAGAACAGTGTTGAGGTTTCGTTCAACCTGGGTTAACGAAGCGGTTTTTTGTTTTACAGGAAACCACTCCCTTCCTACATGAAAGCTTCCCGGCCCCAGTGCAGGATTGCCAGGGCGAGCTTAAAATACAACTCAACATAGCAGGTCAAAGTTCAGTACGACCCCAAAACTGTGGGCTAGTTCGGGAGATGGCATTCGCTTCTCTTTAGCAATATAATCTAGTCTTTGCCTGCCCCATCAGAGAACAATTAAAGGAGAGCTTCAAGACATGGCTACCGGAACTATCGGCGAAATTCAAAAAACCAATGGCAAAGTGGAAGAGGGATTCGCGCCGGATGCTGAGACCGCGCATTCGAGCGAAAGCGTGGGCATCAATATCCTCAACGAACTCGGGCAAAAGATTTTTCTTGATCGTTATGCGGTCAAAGACGCCAAAAAACGCACCCTGGCGATTGGCGATTTAGTGATTGTTTGCGTCGATGACAAAACCGGGCAGCGGGAAATCGGCACCATTGTCGAATATGACCCGCTGGCAAGCGGCGGCGTCGGCAAAGTCCATGTCGAATTAAAGGATGGCACCATCGTCGAGCGTTTGACCGAACATATCTCAAAGCCGATAGAGACCGCTCCCGAACAGATGATGGAGCGCGTCGCCCGCGGCATTGCCGCCATCGAAGGCGCGCAAGCCGATGCCTGGTATGAACGCTTCCGCTGGCTGTTGAACGGTTGGAAATTCGTTCCCGCCGGTCGCATCCTGACCGCCGCCGGCACCGACCAACAGCTCACATTTTATAATTGTATGCCGCCTGAGCAAGAGATATTGACAGCCAACGGATACCAACCGATTGCCGAGGTAAATGTCGGCGATTATGTGGTCACGCATCGCAATCGTCTGCGAAAAGTTCTGCATAAATTTGAGCGCGAAACCGCAGAGCCAATGTATATCATTAAGGCAAAGAAACTCGGCTATGATGACCTTCGCGTCACCGGCGAACATAAAATACTTGCCATCAAATCCGAATGGGTAAACACCCACAGAAGCCGTGATGGATTAAAGCTTCAACAACCAGCCGAGTGGATTCCTGCCAAAGAATTAAAGCCCAATGATTTTATTGCTGCGGCTTATGACGCCGAGCAAGCGCCGGTTCAAGCAATCATCATCTCGGAATATATTTCAGGCTATCAGGTCAGTGACGGCAAACTGTTTAAGCCACAAGCGCGCAGTGATTATCACGGTTATCTGGAAGAAGGCGGAACTAAATATGCGCTCAATAACCGATTGATTGTTGACCGCGACTTATGCTTCTTATTTGGACGTTGGTTGGGCGATGGTTGCGTGACGCATCGCACCAAGACCGACATTCCTTCGGGTATTAAAATCGTTTTCGGGCTTGATGAGCGAGAGGATGCCGAACGCCTTGCTCGCATCATTGAAGACAAATTCGGCGTACCAACTGCCATCAAGATGAGCAGTACCGAACGCTGGCTCGACCTGTGGGCAAACTCAATGCCTTTAGGGCAATTTTTCAAAGCCTTTCTGGGAAGTTACAGCTATGGTAAACGCATACCCAGTCATCTGCTGCGAATGCCTGATGAGTTGACCCTCGAATTGTTGAAAGGGTTGTTTACGGCGGATGGATACACCTCAGATAACAAGCTTGGCATTTTGCTTTCCAATCGCACATTAGCGACGCAGGTACATCAATTGTTGATGCGTTTGGGTTATTTCTTTTCGATTAAAGAGAACACTCACCGATTGGGCAAACGACCGGCATACAGACTACAGGCAACCGCCAATGAATGCGCCGATTTGTTCAAAGACTTTTTCGGTAAGCAAGCGCCGACAGCCGAAATAGATTTGAAATATTATTTTGAACACGATGGGCTTCGTTGGGCGCGAATCGCGGAAATTGCCGTCGAAGATTATTCAGGAGCGGTTCTTGATCTGGAGGTCGAGGAAGACCATTCGTTTGTTTCGGCAGGGATAGTCGTAAGCAATTGTTATGTGGTGCCGTCCCCGAGGGATTCGCGGCGCGGCATCGTTGAAACGCTCTCGCAGATGATGGAAATCATGTCGCGTGGCGGCGGCGTCGGCATCAATGTCAGCAGTTTGCGCCCGCGCCATTCTTATGTGAAAGGCGTCAACGGTCGTTCGTCGGGTTCGGTTTCGTGGGGCGGACTCTATTCATTCGTTACCGGACTGATCGAACAGGGGGGTTGTCTCACGCCGGAGTCGTTGGTCTTTACTGAAAAAGGGTTGTTGCGGCTTGATGAAATTGTCACCCATCAAGAGCAAGGTTGGCGTGAACACGACCTCATTATGATGACCGACGAAGGTGAACGTCTATCACGTCAGGCATTCAATAATGGCATAGCGGATGTTTTAACCATCAAAACGGACGCCGGGCTTTCACTTACCGGAACGCCAAATCATAAAGTCAAAGTAATGACCGATAGTGGCGCTGTGTGGCGGCGGGTTGATGAACTCAAACCCGGCGATGCGATGATGGTTACACTCGGACAACATCAGGGAACCCTGCAAAGATTACGCAAACCCGAATATCACCATCACAATCAAGACCCGGTTGAATTCCCGGAAACGCTGGATGAAGAACTCGCCTTCTTTTTAGGTTATTTCGCGGGCGACGGCTTTATGACGCAACGTAAAGGAGATTGGCGTTTAGGCGTCGCCGTATCGCACGACAGCTATTTGATTGATGAAATGCCTATGCTCATCGAGCGGCTATTCAAGGGCGCGCAAGTTCGCGTTCAACAGAAAGAAAATGATGCGTCGTTGATTTATGTCATCAGCAATCGCGCCGTCAAAGAATTTTTGACCAGCAACGGATTCAATAAAGCCAAAAGCGCAGAAGTCAGCGTACCGCGCCTCATCCGTCAAAGTCCGCCATCAGTCGTCAGCGCCTATTTACGCGGTCTATTTGAAGCTGATGGCAGCGTCTCGCATCACTATCCGATGTTGACCTCAACCTCCAAACGCTTGATTGATGAGGTAGCGACGCTGTTAATCGGTTTAGGATGCCCGGTAAAAATTGAGCCTCAGCCAATGGGCGCAAATCATTACGGCGACAAACCGCTGTGGCGATTGAGAATCAATTCGTTCAAAGGATTGGAAAGTTGGCAGGCGAATATCGGTTGTGATGCGCGTTCACGTTTTGCCACCTGTTTAAGCTTCGCTCCAGACACCAATAGAGAGACCAGCTATAAACTGCCCGAGGCAAATTATTGGCTTGAGCCGGTGCTCGCAGCAAAGGCGTTGCCGCAAATTGACCATCAGGCAGCCGGCAAGCGGATTAAGGCGACCGACCAGGCGCTCAGACGAAAACTTCAGCGCTACACGCGCGGCGACCGCAATCTGACGCTGTCGGCTTATGCCAATCTTTATCATAGGCACCAAGCGTTTGCCGAAAATGCGCCGCCGATAAACGACACTTGGTTTGTCTATGTTAAGGCAGTGCAAAAAGCCGGGCGGCAGCTTACGCTTGACATCGAAGTTGATGACAACCACACCTATCTTGCCAACGGCATGGTTACGCATAATAGTCGCAGGGGCGCGTTGATGTTGATTTTGAATTGCTGGCACCCGGATGTGTTTGAATTCATCAATGCCAAACGCGACATGGGCAAAATCAACAATGCCAATATCTCGGTCGGGATTACCGATAAATTCATGGATGCGGTTCATGCCGATGCCGATTGGGATTTGGTTTTCCCCGATACCTCTTATGACGATTATGAAGAGGTCTGGGACGGCAATCTCGATAAATGGCAGGCGATGGGCAGAAATGTCATCACCTATAAAACCGTCAAAGCCCGTGAAATTTGGGACACCATTATTCAATCCGCCTGGGCATCGGCAGAACCCGGCGTCTTTTTCATCGAACGCGCCAACAAAGATTCAAATTCGTGGTATTACGATTCAGGTTATCTGGGATGCACCAACCCGTGCGGCGAGCAACCTTTGCCAGGGTTCGGGGTCTGCAATCTCGGCGCGATTAATTTATCGAAATTCGTTCAGGATGGCGAAGTGCAATGGGACGACCTCGGTAAAGCGGTGCGTTACGCGGTGCGCTTCCTTGATAACGTCATTGACGCGACGCCCTATTTCTTTGATGAAAATTACAAACAACAAAATGCCGAACGTCGCGTCGGCTTAAATACGATGGGGCTTGCCGAGATGCTCATTCGCCTGGGCATTCGTTATGGTTCGGACGAATCGACGGAATTCATCGAACGGCTCTATCGTTTCATCGCCAGCAATTCTTATAAAGCATCGGCTGACATTGCCGCCGAAAAAGGCGCGTTCCCGATGTTTGATGCCGAGAAGTTTTTGCAGTCCGGTTATATGCAGCGCATGCCCGAAGACATTCGCCAGATGGTGCGCGAAAAAGGTATGCGCAATGTGACGCTGCTGACGCAAGCGCCCAATGGTTGCGTGACTCCTGACACGCTGGTTTTTGCAGATGGCGGATTGCGCCCCATCGCTACGCTTGGCGACGCGGACGGCGAACAATGGCAAGATATTGCCTTGACCACGCATTCCGATACCGGCGCGAAAGCGGTCAATAAGTTTTATGTGAACGGCTATCAGGAGGTTGTTGAAATCGCGACGGCAAGAGGGTTCAACCTTGCGGCAACTTTGCAACATCGGGTTCGGGTAATTGACTGCGAGGGCAACTACGAATGGAAACAGATGGGCGAAGTGCAACCGGGCGATGTTCTGGTAATGGCGCGCGGCGGGTTAGGGCGCGCTGAGGTGCCAACGCTTGCAGCGGTTTCAACCAGGAAGCGTCGTTCAACGTTGCGTTTGCCTGAAATGCTGACCGCAGAGCTTGCCGAACTGCTAGGCTTTTACATCGGCGACGGCTATTTAAAAGAGCGGCGCGGATTGGGCATCGCCGTTGATGCGCGTGACACCGATGTGGTCGGCAGATTGCAGGAACTCATTGGCAGAACTTTCAATCTCGACGCCAAGGTTGAAGACACCGAACGCAATTGCCTGTTGGTGTGGGCGGCGTCCTATTTTATTCCCAGATGGCTGCGCGCCAATGGCTTGGCGAAAGCCAATGCTTTGGACGCGCACATTCCCGAAGCCGTGCTTGCGGGCGGCGCAGCAACAGTCTCGGCATTTCTGCGCGGGTTGTTTGAAAGCGATGGCAGCATCTCAAATGGCGTCATCTCTTTCGTAAGCGCTTCGGAACGTCTGGCGCGCGAGGTGCAAATTGCCTTGCTCGGACTTGGCATTGTCTCGACACGCAGAAGCCTTGAGCCGGAAGCAGGTCGTTACGGCGCAAGCCTGCGTCACGAAGTTCGCGTGCTCAACAGCAGCGAAGTTCTGCGCTTCCGTGATAGCGTTGGGTTCGTCAGTCAACGTAAACAGGCGCTTTTGGATGCTTGTGAAGATAGAGGCAGCCGCGCAGATTCGATTCCTGCCGCCTTGCTCAAAAAACTTTATGACGAATCCGCAGGCTTGCCGACAACCATTCGTCAGGAGATTGCCAGCGCCATTAAGAGCGGCATGACGCAGGAAAAATGGCGCAGTCTGGCAAGCGCCAATCCCGCGCTTGGCAACTTGCCTTCGGCGTATTTGCTTGCTGGCAGTTTATTCTTCGATGTTGCGGCAAACATTCAATTGAGCGAATCGTTCACCTTTGATTTGAGCGTGCCGGATACCAACACCTATGTCGCTAATGGCATCGTCGCACACAATACCATCGGCACCATGGTCGGGACTTCGACGGGGATCGAACCTTTCTATTTCTGGAGCTATTTCCGCAAATCGCGACTCGGCAGTCATGAAGAGCGCGTCAAAGTTTTAGAAGAATGGCAGACGGCGCACCCGAATGAAGCGTTGCCGGATTATTTCGTCACCGCGATGGACCTGGCGCCCGAAGAGCATGTCAAAGTGCAGGCAGCCATTCAACGCTGGGTGGATTCGTCTATCTCGAAGACCTGCAACCTGCCAAACAACTACACGGTTGACCAGACTCGCGAAATTTACGAATTGCTCTATAAACTCGGCTGCAAAGGCGGCACGATTTATCGCGATGGTTCACGCGACGTGCAGGTTTTAAATCTCAAGAAAGAAGAAGAGAAAGCAAAATCCGCTGAAGTCGCAGAGTCGCCCGCAACCCCTGCAACCGTTGAAACGCAACCCGAAATCAAAATGGTTACGCAAATCGATCACGCTGCCAAGCCCAAGATTCGCCCGCGTCCTTACAAACGTCGCGGTTGCACGGTGAGCAAAGCGACGCCTTCGGGCACGGCGCATATCACCATGAACGACGATGACGAAAGTCAGCCGTTTGAGGTCTTTCTGGAAATCGGCAAAGCGGGTTCCGATATCAAAGCGATGGCGGAAGCTCTGGGGAGACTGATGTCGCTCGTCCTGCGCATCGAATCGCCGGTGTCGCCCGATGAACGGGTTCGCGAAATCGTCAAACAGATCACCGGCATTGGCGGCGCGCGCTCTTATGGCTTTGGCAAACGTCGGGTGCTGTCGCTGCCGGACGCCGTGGGTCAGGCGCTGGCGGAAAATTATCTGGGCGTTGCCACCGGCACGGAAGAAGCCGGGCAAGGTTCGGTGATGGGCGTGGAATCGCTTTTAGATGACCCGACAGAAAAAATTGAGCAGGCAATGGCGGGCGCAAACGGCGATTTGTGTCCGAGTTGCGGCGATTCGACCTTCGTGCGCAGCGAAGGCTGCCACACCTGCTATGCCTGCGGCTATTCCGAGTGTTAAGGTTTTGTCCGCCCCCTGAAAAGAAAAGGGTAAGTCCTAATGGGCTTACCCTTTTTCTTTGCTCAAGGTGTTTATATTTTCAGGATTGACGTCGTCCGAATTACTATTCAGCGGGCGTATTTTTCGGATAGGTTTTGCGAATCTTTTCTTGAATGGCGTGGCGTGTCGCCTCATCGCTTGCGGCTCCGAGTTTGGCGCGCAATTTACGCCGTTTCTCTTTGCGATGTCGTCTTTGATTGATCTCTTTATTCCGCATTCTCATAGCTGATTTTTCAATCTCCTTGATAATGATTTCGACCTCGGTCAGTTGGAACTGACAAAGCCGAGATTTTATTCACAGAGCTTCGCGCTGGTCAACTAAAAGTTATTGATAAAATTTTCTGACGTTAATCAGAATTCCTTGTGCAAACCCTGATAGGTTGAGGTAAAATGCGCGCTTGCTGTTATGCTCGCGTAGCCTCACTCTCATACGGCAAGCGTAATTGCAACTCTGTTCCATCAACAGAGCGTTCAAATCCCTGAACACACAAAATAGTTTTTCTGAAAAACTCAATATCGATTTAGGAGGAATTCGATGAAGCGTACAACGCTGTTTGTCATCATCGTTGTCGGGGCGCTTTTTTTAAGCGGCACCACAGCATTGATGCAACAAGAACCCAGCCAAAATTTATCCTCGGTCGCAGATGTCATGGCGCAAGGCTATATGAACACAGGCGCGTTTCATAAAGTCATCATCGGCGCAGAGGAAACCCAAATTTACAACGAATTACTCGCAAGAAATGCGATCACCGACGAGATTAATTACGGCAGTTTCAAACTCGTCGTCGTCAATGAACAGGCAGTTGGCGGACGCGATGCATTGCAACAACTGACAACCACCAGCGATGAACAAAACTTAATTGCTTTAAATGGTTTTGTACTTGATACCACAAACCCTGAAACCACCTACAAACAATTGCCTGCCAACTTGCGACAAACCAAAATGGCAGAGGCTATGGCACGCGGCATCAATGCCGATAGCGGTCTTTACCTGATTCAATTTGCCGGTCCCGTACAGGACGCCTGGCTTGAAACGCTTAAAGGAACCGGCGCGGAAATCGTCAGCTACATGAGCAACAACGCTTATGTGGTGCGTGCCGATTTCAATGCCGCCGCCAGCTTACCGTTTTACAAATCGCAGAACGGTTATGTGCAATTTGTCGGCGATTATGAACCGGCTTATCGCGTCTCGCCATCACTGCGCGCGGCAATGAGCGCCTCCGACAAAGAGGTTCCAGTCACCGTTCAAGTGATTGATGGCACAGACGCCGAAAGCACCGTCAAAACTCTTGCCAATCTTGCCAGAGAATTTGTCGGTTCGCGTCAGGTGATGAATTATCACAATGTCGCATTGACCATCACCGCTGACCAGATTGAAGCCATTGCCAGACTCGATAACGTATTCGGCATCGAAGAGCGCGGGCAGATTCGCAGACTCGACGAAGCCCAGGGGCAAATCGTTGCCGGAAACCTCACGGGCAACCTGCCAAGCGCGCCCGGTTATTTAAGCTGGCTTGCGGGCAAAGGTTTCACCAGTTCGCAATTCACCACTTTTGCCGTCAACGTGGTTGATGATGCAACCTCGCTCACAGGGCATCCTGACCTTGCCACCTCGCGAGTCGCTTTCACCAATAACCCCACCAGTCAAACCGGCGCACAGGGCGGACATGGATTTTTGAATGCCCACATTATTGGCGGCATCAATAGCGGCACCGGTTCAGCCGTCGAAGATGCCAATGGCTACGACTACGGCTTAGGCATCGCGCCGTTTGCGAGAGTCGGTTCGACGGCAATTTTCGGAGGCGGCACCTCAAGCCCGACAACCTGGGAAAACACCGCTTATGGACAGAGCGCGCGCATATCGAGCAACTCCTGGGGATTTCAAACCCAAACCGGCGGACCGGTCGCCGATTACGATGCCAACTCGCAAGAGTACGACCGCATCGTTCGCGACGCGCAAAGCGGAACCACCGGAAACCAGCAACTCACAGTGGTTTTTGCAGCCGGTAACGACGGGTCAGGCGCCAACACCGTCAGTTCCCCTGCTACCGCGAAAAACGTCATCACCGTAGGCGCAAGCGAAAATGTCCGGCAAACCGGAACTGATGGTTGCGGCATTGGCAACACCGGCGCAGATTCCGCCAACGACATCATCAGTTTCTCTTCACGCGGGCCAGTCAATTCAACCGGCGGCGACGGTCGCGTCAAACCCGACATCGTCGCGCCCGGCACTCACATCGAAGCGGGCGTTCCGCAATCCAACTATAACGGCAGCAGCGTCTGCAACCAGTATTGGCCCACAGGACAAACGCTTTACGGATGGTCAAGCGGCACCTCGCATTCCTGCCCCGCAGTTGCAGGCGGCGCAACCCTCGTCTATCAGGACTTCCTCAACAAAGGACTCGCGGCTCCAAGCCCGGCGATGGTCAAAGCCGCGTTGATGAACTCGGCGGCATATATGACCGGCACAGGCGCGGGCGGCAACTTGCCGTCAAACAGTCAAGGGATGGGACGCATGGATTTAGGGCGTTCTTTTGACAGTTCGCAACGCATACTGGTTGACCAGACGCAGGTGCTTGGCGCAACCGGCAATACTTATCAAATCACAGGCTCTGTAGTTTCAACTTCGCAACCGCTTCGCATTACCCTCGCGTGGACAGATGCAGCGGGACCGACCACAGGCGCGCCGTGGGTCAACAATCTCGACCTCGAAGTAACGGTCGGCGCGACGACCTACAAAGGCAACGTCTTTTCCGGCGCAAACTCTGTAAGCGGCGGCACGGCTGATGGCAAAAACAATGTCGAGTCGGTATTTTTACCGGCAGGCACATCGGGTAATTTCACCGTCACCGTGCGCGCCACCAACATCGCAGGTGATGGCGTTCCGGGCAATGCCGACACCACCGACCAGGATTTCGCTTTGGTGATTTACAACGCCACAACCGGCGGTTCGCCTTCACCGACGATTGGCGTCAGCCCGTCAAGTCTGAGCTTTACGGCAACCGCTGGCGGCGCAAATCCCGCAAACCAATCCTTGAGCATCACCAACACCGGCGGCGGCACCTTGAACTGGACAGCCTCAAGCAACCAGACGTGGTTGAGCGTCAGCCCAACCTCGGGCACCGCTCCGTCAACCGCAACCGTTTCGGTCAACATCACGGGGCTTGCGGCGGGCACCTACAACGGCGCAATCACCATAAGCGCGACCGGCGCGACCAATACGCCTTTGTCGGTTCCGGTTACACTAACGGTGAATCCATCGGGCGGCGGTTGTACGGGTGAGTTAATCGTCAACGGCGGATTTGAAAGCGGCACCACGCCCTGGGTGTTAAGCGGCGCAGTGCGCAGTACCGGCGCATATCCACATAGCGGTATCGCCTACAGCATTCTCGGCGGCGTCAACCGCGCCACGCACACCGAGTATCAAGCAATCACCATTCCTGCCGGTTGCTCGAAGAACCTGAGCTTCTGGTTGAATGTCACGTCGAGCGAAACCACCACGACGACGCAATTCGACCGCTTGTTTATCGAAGTGCGAAGTACATCGGGAACTTTGCTTGGCACGCTTGCGACCTTCAGCAATTTGAATAAGGGCACAGCAGGTGTCTATGTCTTGCGAGGTCCCTACAGTCTGGCATCGTGGGCAGGGCAAACCGTGCGCATTCAATTCCGCGCCACAACCGACGGTTCACTCATCACCTCATTCCGTGTTGATGATGTGACCGTCCAATAAATATCGGCATGGCGTTTGTTAAAGCGCAAGCCGTATGTTTGAATAATCCGCTGATGATGTTTCAACGTTGTCAGCGGATTATTTTTTAGTCCGTAGTCCGTAACATTTTGCCTATTGATGCGACGCAACGATGGCGTGAATCAACTACGGGCTAATGACTACGGACTACGGACTACGGACTACGAACTATGAAAATACCAACTCTTCAAGATGTGTTATTAGCAAAACAAAGAATCAAACCTTATCTGCAACCGACGCCGATGAATTCTTATCCGGCAATCAATGAATTGATTGGCACCGAGGTATTCATCAAACACGAAAACTGCCAGCCGGTTTGCGCTTTCAAAGTGCGCGGCGGCATCAATCTGATTTCGCAGTTAAGCGCCGAAGAAAAAGCCCGCGGGGTGATTGCTGCATCCACAGGCAATCACGGACAATCGGTCGCCTATGCGGCGCAGTTGTTTAATGTCGCGGCGCGCATCGTGGTTCCCGAAAATGCCAATCCCGGCAAGGTCGCATCGATGCGCGGGCGCGGCGCGGAAGTCATTTTTCACGGCGAAAAATTTGACGATGCGCGCAAGCATTGCGAAGCCTTAGCCGAAAAACATGGCTATCGTTACGTGCATTCGGGCGATGAACCGCTGTTGATTGCGGGGGTGGCAACCGAAGCCCTGGAGATGCTCGAAGCCAAGCCCACGCTCGATGTGATTATCGTCCCGGTCGGCGGCGGAAGCGGCGCTGCCGGTTGTTGCATTGCCGCAAAAGCCGTCAGTGCAAACATTCGCGTCATCGCTGTGCAATCGGATGCCGCGCCTGCGGCGTATGAATCGTGGCGAGCCAAACAGATTGTCGAACGCCCGAACCAGACATTTGCCGAAGGGCTGGCGACCGCCATGGGGTTCAATTTCCCGCAACAGATTTTGTGGCAGATGCTTGATGATTTCGTGTTGGTGAGCGATGCGGAAATTTTACAGGCGATGTACTGGATGATTGAACGCGCCCATTCGCTTGCCGAAGGCGCGGGCGCTTCGTCGCTTGCCGCTGCCTACAAATTGCGCGACCGCTTAGCAGGCAAAAAAGTCGGCGTGGTTTGTTCGGGCGGCAACTCGACCGTCGAACATTTGCAGCAGGCGTTGAGTCAGGCTTAATAAATAGTTGTCAATAGACGCACAATGAGAAGGGCGAATCAGCTTTCACGCCTGACGCAAATAACTTCTTGATGAAGTGTTAAGGGGTTAAGGTAAGCCGCTTCTATTTGGCGTGCGATAACTGGTTACCGCTTTTATTTTGCAGCAAACCAATTGCGTGCTCGGATGCGCTCAGGCACTTACGTAAACGTGGCGGCGAGTCACCGCACTGCAAAGCAAGCCTCTCTTAGCGCGCTCGGTCAGTGGCACCAACGGCGCTGATTTGCCTTTTTACGTTTGCCTTTTTATAGTTACGCGCGACGACAAATCTACAAAGAGGAAATAATGAGTTCATACGTTTTGGGAATCGATTTAGGCGGAACAAAAATTGAAGCAGCGGTATTTGATGACGAAGGCAAAATCGCCGGACGCCATCGCGATAAAACCGAAGCCTGGCGCGGACAAGACGAAGTCCTGGAACGCATCGTGATGGTGGCGCGTCAAGCGATAACCAACGCCCGCATTGAATTCGCGCAAATCGCGGCGATTGGCATCGGTTCGCCGGGCCCCCTTGACCCCGACACCGGTCACATTATCGAAACCGCTAACTTGCCCTTCAGAGATTTCCCCTTAGCGCCGCGGCTCGCCGAACAGTTCAACAATTGCCCTGTGGTGTTGAACAACGATGTGGACGCGGGAACGTATGGTGAATTTCGCAAAGGCGCGGCGCAACAAGCCAGATTCGTTTTAGGGGTGTTTGTCGGCACAGGCATCGGCGGCGGACTCATCATTGATGGCAAACTGTATAATGGCTTTAACAAAAACGCTGCCGAAATCGGACACATCGTCATTCGTATGGGCGGTCCCCGATGCGGTTGCGGCAATCGCGGTTGTATGGAGGCGCTCGCCAGTCGCCCGTCGATTGCCCGCGATATTAAACGCGCCATGAAGAACGGCAAAAAATCGCTGATGTCAAAAAAGATGAATAAAGAAGGGGTCATCACCAGCGGCGACATTAAGGAGTGCTATGACGCAGGCGACAAAGTGGTAAAAAAAATCGTCAATCGCGCTGCCGAATACATTGGCGCGGGTATCGGCTCTCTGGTGAATGTCTTGAGTCCCGAAGTGATTGTTTTCGGCGGCGGCGTGGTCGAGGCATTAGGAGAAGATTTTATTCGCCGCATTGAAAAAGAGATTCGCCGCAATGCTTTCGAGTTCAGCATGCAAAATGTGAAAGTGGTAAAAGCCCAGCTTGGCGACGATGCGGGCATTACCGGCGCGGCGATGCTGGCGCGTGAAGCGATTGGCAACAAAGCCGCCAGCGCAAATTGAAAGACCGGTTTTAAAGTTGCGCTTTTTATCCAAAGGCTTAAAGTTCAACGCCTTTGAAAGAGTACGGAACAAACGAAAACAGATAAATTTGCTGATTAGCTCAACGTCATTAATTTTTCCGTCGGTTTCGTTATTTCCGTTTGTTCCGTACGCTCTTTTCAATTTGAATGGAACAACTTTAAACCCTAGGTGCGTTCCGAAAATGCCGCTTCTTGCGGTTTAATATGTTTGATGAGCAAGTGCGCGGGCGGCAACCGCAAATCCTTGACGACCTTAACCCATGATAAAACTTTCAACACGTAGTAGCTGAAATCAATTTCCCACCAGAAAAAGCCTTGTTTGACCGAAGCCATGTAGTGATGGTGGTTGTTGTGCCAGCCTTCACCGCCGGTAATCAATGCCAGTAAGAAATTATTGCGACTGGCATCGGTAGTTTTATATCGGCGGGTGCCCCAGACATGCGCCAGCGAGTTAATCGAAAAGGTACAGTGATATAAAACGATGGTGCTCACAAAAAAGCCCCAGAACAAGCCTTGCCAGCCAAGCAACAGAAAACAGATGACCGCCAGCGTGATGCCGGGAATCCAGTGATAATTATCGAGCCAGCGCAGTTCCGGGTATTTGGCGAAATCTTTGATGGCATCGAAATCCGTGGCTTTGTATTTTTCGCTGATAATCCAGCCGATGTGTGATTGCCAGAAACCTTCCTGAATGGGCGAATGAATATCGCCTTCCTGGTCGGAATATTTATGATGACGACGATGATGCGCCGCCCACCACAGCGGCCCCTTTTGCAAAGCCGAACAACCAATCCACGCCAGAACGAATTGAAAAGCGCGACTGGTTTTATAACTGCGATGCGCAAAATAGCGATGATAACCGGCAGTCACTCCCCACATACGCAACATGTAGGTTGCCACCATCAGTAAAACTGCCCACCAGCTTACGCCGGTAAAAAACACCCCGATGCAGGCAACATGAAGCAGGGTAAAGGGAATGATTTTTATTGAGATTTTGTCTGGTCCATCCAAAGGAAATACCGGCACAGTTTTTTTATCCGGTTCAACTCTGTCCGACGTGATTGGCGTGAAATCCGTAACTTTTACTTCTAACATTCTTTCTCCTAAAAAATTTCTATCCTGATACAACAATGGCATTAAGCTAAAACCCGAAGTGCAAATTTTACCCGGCTTGCAATTACCTGAGGCAACGTCCAGATTGGGTGGAGTGTGCCGCTCCTGATTCTAGCTTAATGCCATGTATTCCAAAGAACGTACCTCATTCTAACAACCCGCCCACGATTTTGAAACAGACAATCCAAGCCCGTGAGTTAATTTTTAATAAATCTTTTAAGCGTTACTCGGCTTCAACCTGACAATTCCCGACGCGGATTCAGGCAAGCAATGCCTGTTTGCAATAGGCAAAGCAGTTTTTCATCTCTTCAAGGGTATCGCTGCCCTTGTATTCATATTCGATATTTGCCGGGATTTTTAATTTTTTATCGCGCAAAAAAGCCAGCACTTGCTTGATTGGCGTATCGCCTTCGCCGAAGGGCAGGTTTGCGCCCTGATTGCGCTTGCGGTCTTTGATGTGCAGGGTGACGATGCGTTGATAATTCTTGCTCAAATAATCCACCGCATCGAAATTTGCCGCGGTGAAATGTCCGATGTCGAGATTGACGCAGATGTATTCGGAAGTTCCCTGCATGGCTTTGGCGAAATCTTCGGCAGTGGCGTATTCGTTCTCTTTGATGTTTGAATGATTGTGAAAGCCGACGCGCATCTTGTATTTTTTGGCATACCCATCAACCCGTTTGGCGACACTGACGGTGCCGCTTGCGGTGATGCAGCGCGCCCCTAATGCCTGCGCCATTTGAAAGCCTTTATCCAACTCTTCGTCGGTAAAATCATCGCGGAAACTGTAATTGAAGGCATAAATATCGACGCCCGCGTTGTTAAAGAGTTGGCGAATCTCTTTGCAACGACCTACTCCCGTCTTGATTCGCCACTGGCGAAGCGCATCGCGGCGCGGCAACTGGGAATCAGCAAACGTTGCAGGGCTGACGTGACCGCCATCCCAGAGTTCACAACTGCCAAGCCCGACGGCTGCCATCGCTTCGACAACTTTATCAACCGGACGGTCGCGAAAACTGTAACTCTGCGCGCCAAGCAACACGCCTTTCACCCGCGAATCAATCATTTTAGTTTTCGCAAACCTCTTTACGGGCAAAGCCGTTACTACAAGCCCTGAAAGCGCAAGTTTGTTCCATTCCCTTCGTGTAAGCTTTTGCATAGGGTCTCCCGATTATCAAAGTAAAGATGAAGAATTTGCTCAGGCGGCAATCATAAATGGCGCGTCCGGCTTTCGCAACTTCATGCATAGTGGCGTAAAGCCGGATCGTTTTTTTTGCATTGTACTGCCAGACGTTTATATCCCTGACTTTGCCGGATAGAAATGCCCAGCAATTCAAGCCTGTAAGGTTTCTGCCTTTTTCGCATAACTGATTGAACGAACTATTGGCAAACGTGTAGCCCGAACCATTCAACGTTAAAAAAGGAGAAGCCTTATGAGAGTTTTAAAATTGAACACGCAGGGCGCTGACGTTAAACGTTGGCAATTATTTTTAATCGGACAAAAATTTGATCCGGGCGCGGCAGATGGCAAATTTGGCAAGAAAACCGCCGCGGCAACCATTGATTTTCAAACCAAAAATAAACTTCCGGGCGATGGATTTGTGGGCAATCAAACACTCGGTAAAGCCTTGCTTTTAGGCTTTGGCATTGTCGAAGACCCAACCGTCAACGGCAATGTAAGCGCCAGCTTTCCACCCTTGCCAAACTTTTCACCGCTCGTCGGCACAGCGGCGCGACAGGCGGTATTCGGTAAATTCGCCTTTAAACACCAGCCGGTTCCCGGCAATAGAGAGAACATCGTGATTACCGACAACTGGGAAAACACCAACATTGTGAAAGTCCAGATTCCCCAACTCGCGGGTGTCAAAGGCGCACCATCATCAGGCAAGGTGCGCTTTCACAAACTCGCCGCCAAACAATTCGCCGATTTATGGGCAGCCTGGGAAACCGCCAACCTGCTTGATCGTGTGCTCAGTTGGGAAGGCAGTTTCGTTCCGAGGTTTCAACGCGGCAGTGTAACCACACTGAGCAACCACGCTTTCGGTTCGGCGTTTGATATTAATGCGGCGTTTAATTCGCTCGGCGCGGTGCCGAAACTGGTCGGCGAAAAAGGCAGTGTGCGCGAACTCGTACAAATCGCCAACGCGCACGGATTTTATTGGGGTGGACATTTCAAAAATCGCAAAGACGGTATGCATTTTGAAGTCGCAGTTATCAAATAGCGGCTTGCTGCAAAAGTGTGGCTATGTCAAACTTTGCCTCGCTCATAACCGGGCGAGGCAAAGTTTTAGCCTGCTAATTTCTCGACACGGAAAAATGCAATGTTCGGATTGATGAAAGCGCGCACCTGCACGCAGCCCGTAGAACTCAAATTGCATCGCCGTTTGCACTATTGCGGCACCTGCAAAACGCTGGGCAGTCTTTACGGGCAGAAATCGCGAATCCTGCTCAATCACGACACGGTTTTCTTAGCAGAGATGCTTTCGGCAATCGCCGCGCCGGATGAAAATTTGCGCGAGTGGCAACGCGCTTATCAATCATTTAATTGTCTGGCATTGCCAACCGCCCAAGACCGGCTGCCGCTCGCTTTGCAAATCGCCGCGACGGCAACCGTCATTCTCGCGCAGTTCAAAATCACCGACCACATCAACGATTCCAAACATTTTCTGTGGAAATCGGCGGGTAAAATTTTTGCCGGGGATTTTCGTAAAGCGCGGGCGCAACTCATTGCCTGGCAATTCCCTTTCGATGAACTGCAAAACATTTTACTTTCGCAGCAATCGCGCGAAATCAACGCCCTTCGCAGCAATCAATCGGCGGGTGAAATACTTGATGATTTAGCCGCGCCGACGGCGCTTGCCACAGCCATGTTTTGCCGAGAGGGAGCGCGGCTCACAGGTAACCTCGACGCCGAAGAGTTGCTTGAGCAGATGGGTTATGTTTTCGGAAAACTCATTTACCTGCTCGATGCTTTTGAAGATTATGAAAAAGATTTACGCAAAGGCGATTTCAATGCCATTCGCGCTGCTTATCGAATCGTCAACGACCCTTCAACGATAAAAATGCCCGATGACCTTTGCGCAGAGGTTAAACGCGAATGTCATCAACTGGCTTTCCAACTCGAAGATAAAATTCGCGCCCTGCCAATGAGCGCAACGTTTGCTGAAATGCTCATCAATCGTTTGCGCCATAACCTATCAGGCAAAATCGGCGCGTTGCCGGTTATTCAACCCATTTGCAAAACCGCGTCGGCAATTTGTCCGACCAAACTCAGTTTCAAAACACGTTTTCGTCAGGCAGTTGATTTCAGTCAAACGCTTGCCAGACGTTACCGAGCTGAACACGCGAGAAAGTTCGGGCGATGGCTTGCGCCGCTCATTTTTCTGCTGGTGTTACCGATTGCTTTTGTCAATCCGCAACAGGCGACCACGGCGAATTCTTTCGGTGAATGCCTGAGCCTCGGTTTGAATTTGATGTTTATCGGCGCGGCGCTCAATGCAATTGCGGCTTTGATTAGCAAGCCGATTCAATTTGCGATGCCCAATAGCGGCGGACAAATCCCGCCTCCGAATTTTAATCAACCGTTGGCTTCCGCAAATCAAGTTGGCAGAAAACGACGCGGTGGTAGCGGCGATAATTCCGACAGCGGTTGTTGCGACAGTTGTGATTGCTGTGATTGCTGCGACTGTTGCGACTGTTCTGATGGCTGCCATTGCGATTGTTGTGATGGGTGTAACTGCTGCGACGGTTGTGACTGCGGCTGCGATTGCTGTTGACTACTGGCAATCTGATCGCGAAAATAAATCACCCGAAGCCAGGGGCAATTTTTTAAAACCGAAAATCATTCGATTCTGCGATTCACGGCATTTTTTAGCCGGTTTACTATACCTGCTCAATGCAGATGCTCTTGCCTGAACGCCAGGGAGTATGACGATGAAAGAACCACGTCAAAATAAAAGTTTAATCAAAACGAAATCGGCGATGACCTACGACGCCACGCTTAATGAATTTGTCGCTTTACTGGAAGCTTCGCGGCGGGCGACCGCGCGTGCTGTTAATTCCATCATGACCGCGACCTACTGGGAAATCGGCAGGCGCATCGTCGAAATCGAACAGGGTGGCAAAGGTCGCGCCGAATACGGTGAAGCATTGCTCAAACGCCTTGCCAAAGATTTGACTGCACGATTCGGACGCGGATTTTCAAGACAAAACCTACAACAGATGAGGCTGTTTTACTTGGCTCACCAAGAGATTTGCCAGACGCTGTCTGGCAAATCTCATCTTGCGGAAATCGCGAAACAGTTGCCGCTTTCGTGGTCGCACTATGTCAAACTCCTTGCTGTCAAAACAGCCGACGCGCGGAAATTTTACGAAGATGAAGCCCTGCGCGGCGGTTGGTCGGTGCGCCAACTTGACCGGCAAATCAACTCGCTGTTTTATGAGCGTGCGCTGCTCTCTAAAAACAAAGCCGCAATGCTTAAAAAAGGTGCATCGCCAAAACCCGAAGATGCGGTGTCGCCCGATGAAGAAATCCGCGACCCGTTGGTTTTGGAGTTTTTGAATTTAAAGGATGAATACTCCGAACTTGAACTCGAAGAGTTAATCATCAAACACTTAGAGAATTTTCTTCTGGAACTTGGCGCAGATTTCACTTTCGTCGGCAGACAAAAACGTTTACGGATTGATGATGAATGGTTTCGTGTGGATTTGGTTTTCTATCACAGGCGTTTGCGCTGTTTAATCCTGATTGATTTGAAACTCGGCAAACTCACCCACGCAGACATCGGACAAATGCACCTCTATACCAACTACGCCAAAGCGCATTGGATGCTCGAAGATGAAAATCCGCCGATTGGCTTGATTCTCTGTTCGCACAAAGGTGAAGCTTTAGCGCGTTATGCGCTCGAAGATTTGCCCAACAAAGTCGTCGCTCGTGAATACCTGATGCTGTTGCCTGATGAAAAAACACTGCAAAGCGAAATCGAAAAAGCCAAGCGCACATTCTCATTGAAAAAATAATTTTTACTTATCGGTTAAGCGCAAAATTTACAGTCCCAAGAATTGCAACACCAAAGGGACGTTTTTAATCCTGTTCATTGCGGCAATAATTCTTTCAACAAGCGAATGACATTGCCGCCCATAATTTTCCCTATCTCTTCTTCGTTGAAACCTTCCTGCAACAAGGCATCAGTGATTTGCACCAACCCCGTGGTATCAAAGGGCGCGGGAATCGCCCCGTCATAATCGGAACCTAAAGCGATGTGGTCAACGCCTATCAGGTTCGCCGTGTAGCGAATCGCTCGGGCAATCGCTTTGGCGTCGTTGCCACAAGTCGCCGTGTCCCAATAACCGATGCCGACCACGCCGCCGGTTTTGGCAATCGCTTTCAACTGGTCGTCGCTCAGATTGCGTGTGTTGTCGCAAGTGCCTTTAACCCCGGTGTGCGAAACAAACACCGGGCGCGTCGCCATTGCCAGCACATCGTCAATCGTGCGCGGCGAAGCGTGGGCGATGTCAACAATCATGTGTTTGGCTTCCAGGCGGCGAATCATCTCTTTGCCTTTTTCGGTGAGTCCTTCTTTTTTGACGCCGTGCGCGGAACCGGCTATGTCGTTATCGAAAAAATGGGTCGGAGCCATCATGCGTATGCCTGCGTCAAAGAGCTTATCAAGGTTATTCAAATCGCCATCCAGAGCGTGCGCGCCTTCGATGCCGAGATAGCCTGCGGTGATTGCTGCATCGTTTTTTCGACGTTCGAGGTAGTTATGCAAATCATTCGCGGTCTTAATGATGGTGAATTTGCCGTTGGAACGGGCGGCGAAATCATGCAGGCGTTTGGATTGATAGAGCGCGCGCGCCGTCAAACTGTTGATTGCCGCAAAGGGCCAACGCTGGGCAATCGCCAGCAAGGTGATGTTATCGGTCGAATCGTCATTGGCTTCGATATTCATATTGCGCGGGGTTTTGGTGACGATAGTAAAAGCTTGAATGGCGACATTGCCTTCGATGAGGCGCGGCACATCTACATGCCCATAAGTAGCGCGTTCCAGTAAATCGCGATTCCAGAGCAGCGAATCGGCGTGCAGGTCGGCGACAAGCAATTTTTTATGGAGTTCCTGGGCGCGCTCCGAAGCCGGATAAGGTGGCGGATTGAGCGTCACATTCATGCTTTTGTCAACCCGCGCAGGCACCACGAAAAACAGCACCAGCAAGCCAACAATGATAACCATAACCAGAGCAATTAATATTTTCTTCAGCACATTTCTCCTAAAAACAGAATAGGCAATAAACAGTCATTAGCCTGATTTGCCACTGCTGCCTACTGCCTACTGCTTACTGCCCGCTGCCATCAATCTCCTTGCGAAGCGCCTTCGCCAACCACAGCATTTACATAAGCGTCGCGGCGCAAACGGTCTAATTCGGCGGCGACGTTTTCATCTTCGGTGGAGAGCTTTTCGACATCGACTTCGGCAAACTCGATGATGCCCATATCGACGAAGGCTTTTTTAATGCGCGGTCCCCAAAGCCCAATGTCTTTAATCGTCGGCACGATGCGCGTAAACAGACGCTTGCGAAATTGCAACATGATTTCGGCGTTTTCCAAAAAGTTCATCAACTCTTGCAAATCAAATCCGAGTCGTTGCCAGATTTCTTCGCCCAAAAATCTATCGCGCATCAAATAACAGGCTTCGACAGCGAACTCTTCGCGCTCGTCGCGTTCTTTTTCGGTGAGTTGCGGATAATAATCTCTGAGCGCCAGGCGTCCGAAGGCGACGTGACGCGCTTCGTCTTCCATCACGTAAGCGTTAATCGCTTTGCCGAGCGGGTCGGTTGCCAGGTCGCGAATCGTGCCGAAGGCGGCAAGCGCCAAGCCTTCGATGATGACCTGCATGGCAAGATAAGTGAAATCCCAGCGCGTGTCGGTGATGCCTTGTTCGATGAGGGTTTTCAAATGCACATTGATGGGATACGCCAGTTGAATTTTTTCGCGCAGGAAACGCGAATAGACTTCAACGTGACGGGCTTCATCAATCACTTGCGTCGCCGCATAAAATTTCGCGTCAATGTCGGGAACCGTCTGCACAATTTTTGCTGTGCAAATCAACGCGCCCTGTTCGCCATGCAAGAATTGCGAGAAGCGCCAGGCTTCCAGATGATGACGGACTTCGGCTTTGCCTTTGTCATCAAGTTTGTTCCAGGTCGGCGAACCATAAATCGAAACGAAATAATCAGGAAATCCCAGCGGATTTTCCAAATCAATTTCGTGCGACCAATCGATTCGTTCATTGGCATTCCACTGTCTGGTTTTGCCTTTTTCGTAAAGGTTGAGCAAACGGTCACGACCTTCGTCATATTCCCAGTTGAAGACCGTTTCAACACCGTTGGTCTCAACTTGCCACTGCGTCTGCTCGACAGGGAGCGTGTACATTCTTGTACTCATCAGGCAATGACTCCTTAATTTGAAAATGAGATTGAAGGAAACGAGAGCTTTTCCATGTGCGAGAGTATTTTGTTTGTTCGCACAAAGTCAAGTACGAAAATTGAAAAGGATTCAGATTTTTATTACGACGTAGTTGAGCGGTGAAAATGCGAGTGCTAGAATGACCGCGCTTTCAATAAAATTCCTCGAAAAGACCAGGCGAAAGAAGGGTAAACCGATGATGAGCCATCTCAGTCTCAAAAGATTTGTCGCATTGACATTAATGTCTGTCTGGATTGTTGGGCAAAACCTTGACCTGCAATCGGTGTTTGCGGTCACCCAAAAAACCAGACCCGTGACGGCGAAATCGCGCAAAGGGGCAAACAGCGAAAAACGCATTCTTGCCGCCGAAAAAGGCGCTGGCGAAGAGGGCAACTGGCTGGCGCACGGACGGACATTTAACGAACAACGTTTCAGCCCGCTCAAACAAATCAACGATAAAAATGTCAAAGACCTCAATCTCGCCTGGGCTTTTAAACTCGATGTTGACCGCGGCACGGAAGCCACACCGATTGTCGTTGACGGCGTGATGTACACCACCGGCGCGTATAGCTTCGTTTATGCGCTCGATGCCAAAAGCGGGAAACTGCTGTGGAAATACGACCCGCAAGTGGCGCGCGATTATGCCGAACGCGCTTGTTGTGATGCGGTCAATCGCGGCGTCGCGGTGCTCGAAGGTAAAGTTTATGTCGCAACCCTTGACGGTTACCTGGTCGCGCTTGATGCCGCAACCGGCAAAGTCGCTTGGAAAGTTGATACGGTGATTGACCGTTCGCGCAAATACACCATCACCGGCGCGCCACGCATCGCCCACGGCAAAATCTTTATCGGCAACGGCGGCGCGGAATTCGGCGTGCGCGGTTATGTGACGGCTTACGACGCGAAGACCGGAAAACAGGCTTGGCGATTTTTCACAGTGCCGGGCGACCCGAAAAAATCTTACGAATCGAAGACCCTGGAGATGGCTGCGAAAACCTGGACGGGCAACAAGTATTGGGAATATGGCGGCGGCGGCACGGTTTGGGATTCGATGGCTTATGACCCGGATTTGAATCTGCTCTACATAGGTGTTGGCAACGGCGCACCCTGGAATCAACATTATCGCAGCCCCGAAGGTGGCGATAATTTATTCCTTTCATCCATCGTCGCATTGAATGCAGATACCGGCGAATACGTCTGGCATTATCAAACCACGCCGGGCGACAAATGGGATTACACCGCAACTCAACACCTGATTCTTGCCGATTTGAATATCAATGGCGCGACTCGAAAAGTGTTGATGCAAGCGCCGAAAAACGGTTTCTTTTACGTGCTTGACCGCGCCACCGGCAAACTCATATCTGCCGAAGCGTATGTGAAAGTAACCTGGGCGACAGGCATTGATAAGACTACCGGTCGTCCGATTCTTTCAGATAGCGCCGATTATGTAAAGCAACCGCAACTGACGTTTCCGAGTCCTTACGGTGGGCACAACTGGCAACCGATGGCTTACAGCCCGCAGACCGGATTGGTTTACATCCCGGCGCAGGAAGTGCCGTTCGTTTATGTCAACGACCCGAATTTCAAAGCGCGCAAACGCGGTTTCAATAACGGGTTGGGATTGATTGCGCTGGGCATTCCCGAAGACGGTTTTTCGGTGAGCGCGATTTTAGCTTCGACCAGTGGCAAGCTTTCCGCCTGGGACCCTGTAAAACAGAAAGAGGTTTGGAAGGTTGATTTCGACAACCCCTGGAACGGCGGCGTGCTGACGACCGCCGGGAATCTCGTCTTCACCGGCACTGCTGATGGTCGCGTTGTCGCTTATTCGGCGGACAAGGGCGAAGCGTTGTGGCAAGCGGCGGCGCAAACCGGCGTGATTGCCCCGCCTATGACCTATATGGTTGATGGCGAACAATACCTGGCGATTTCCGTGGGATGGGGCGGGGCGTTGGGACTCGTAGGCGGCGACATAGCCAGAGCCGCGAAGACCCGTTCGATTGCGCGTGTGTTGGTGTTTAAGGTTGGCGGCAAAGCCACGCTTCCGCCGCTTGCCGATGAAGAGCCGATGCCCGATATTCCGGCGGCGACCGCTTCCGTAGAAGCGGTGCAAAAAGGGCGCGACCTCTATCACACCTATTGCGTTTTCTGTCACGGGCTTGCGGCAGTCGGCGGCGGCGCGATTCGCGATTTGCGTTATCTCAGCAAATCGCGTCATCAATCATTCGTCGGCATTGTGCAAAACGGTTTGGCGACGCGAGGCATGCCCGATTACCGGGATGAATTAAGCATCGAGCAAATCAAATGGATTCAGGCATACATCATCAAACGCGCCAATGATGAAAAAAATCGCAAAACCCCAAGTCAGGGCAAATGACGTGTGTCGCCCTTCGCAAGCAATCTAACAACAACTTAAAGTTGCTTGAAATGACGGAACAAACGGAAACCGGATTTTATTTTTTCGTTTGTTCCGTTGTTTTTCTTAGATTGCAGTTAAAACCCTTTAAAGGTCAGGTGGTCAGCCAATCGTGCGGTTGAAAATATTTTAAGGCTTCGGCTTCGCGGCTCGCGGGTTCGGGTTGGTAATCGTAAACCCAGCGCGCTTCTGCCGGAAGCGACATTAAAATCGATTCGATGCGCCCGCCGGTCTCCAGTCCGAATTTCGTGCCCCGGTCATAAACCAGATTGAACTCCACATAACGCCCGCGCCGAATCAGTTGAAAGTGGCGTTCGCGTTCGCTGTAGGCTTCATCTTTGCGCCGTTCGACGATGGGCAAGTAGGCGGGCAAAAAAGCGCGACCCACGGCTTGTTGAAAGGCGAATAAAAATTCACGGTCGCGGTTTTCCTGTTCGGGCGTCAGGTAATCGAAAAAGATGCCGCCGACGCCGCGCATCTCCTGACGGTATTTAATGGTGAAATAATCGTCGCACCATTTTTTAAATCGCGGGTAATAAGTCGCGTCAAACGGGTCGCAGGCAGCTTTCAAGGTCTGGTGAAAATGGATGACGTCTTCGCGGTAAGGATAGGCGGGCGTTAAATCCGCGCCGCCGCCAAACCAGCCACCAGAGCCTCGTTCAAGGTAACGGAAGTTTGCGTGAACCGTCGGCGCGAATGGATTGTAAGGATGCAAAACCAACGATATGCCGGTGGCAAAAAACTGCGTCCCGCTGCCGACCGGCATCGTCGCCGCGAAGGCTTCGGGAAAATTGCCGTGCACGGCGGAAAAATTCACTCCGGCTTTTTCAAATACTGCGCCCTGTTCCAGTACCCGTGTGCGTCCACCGCCGCCGCCTTCGCGTTGCCACAGGTCTTCACGAAACCCGGCTTTGCCGTCCAAACTTTCAAGCGCCTGGCAAATTTCATCCTGCAAGTTAGAGAAAAAATTTTGCGCGCGTTCTTTAAGGGGTTGTTGATTTTCCATTTTAGTTCCTCTGGTCATCTATAAACCTTACGCCAGACAAGCAAAGGTAGCACATCGCAGGAAGTCGCGAAAAAATAAAAGTGAAGTCATTCCACCCCATTTGTTAAAACTATTGTTAAGTCTAAAACCTTGTGAGAGGATGAACTGTAATTAATTCCCTCCGGCTTTACGCTTCCTTTGCAACATTCTCGTTTGAAAAATTCAATGGCTAATCGCAGGTTGTTGGATTACAGAATTGCCTGCTTGCCCTACCGGTTCGCGTGGCAAGGTTGGCAATCCTATCAGGTATCAAGCGCGGGTCTCGCTCATTACCAATGAAAAAACGGGATACGACAGGACGCTGGGTTTTGGTTGTGCTTTATCGAACCAAGTAAAAAGGGAAATCATGCGATCAATAGAACAACATTTAAATAACCTCACCATTACTACGCGAGCGACTGAAATATTTAATGAAGCTCAGCAGGCAATATTCAAACGTACGGATCGAATGTTTGCTGTATTGATGGCGCTTCAGTGGGTTGCGGCAATCATTGCCGCTTGCCTTATTTCGCCGAAAACCTGGATAGCTGCGCTGGGTCAGATTCAACTGAGCATCTGGGCAGCAGTGATTGGCGGCGGGCTGCTCAGTCTCGTGCCTATTGCGCTGGCAATTTTCCAACCCGGCAAAGGATTGACGCGCTATGTCATTGCGATTACCCAAATGTTGATGGCGGCGTTACTCATATATATCTCAGGCGGACGCATCGAAACCCATTTCCACATTTTCGGTTCGCTGGCATTTTTATCTTTTTACAGGGACTGGCGGGTGTTGATTCCGGCAACCATGGTGATTGCTTTTGACCATATTTTACGCGGTCATTATTTCCCGCAATCGGTTTACGGCGTGACCGGCACCCATGAATGGCGTTGGATGGAGCACGCCGGATGGGTGCTGTTTGAAGATATTTTTCTGTTTATTGCAATTAAAAAAAGTGTCAGCGAGATGTGGGATATTTCCCGGCGAAATGCGGAAATTGAAAATCTCAATATCAATCTCGAATATCGGGTGTCGGAACGCACTGTCCAACTGATAGATATTAATTTTGAACTTGAAAAAGAGGTAGCCGAACGCATCCACGCTCAGGAAGAGATGCAGAAAGCCAAAGAGGCTGCCGAAGCCGCGACCCGCGCCAAGAGCGAATTTCTTGCCAATATGAGTCACGAAATCCGCACCCCAATGAATGCGGTAATTGGTATGACCGGATTGTTGCTGGATACCCCCTTGACCAGTGAACAACGCGAATTTGTTGAAACCATCCGCACGGGCGGCGATTCCTTAATGACGGTCATTAACGACATCCTCAGCTTTTCAAAAATCGAAGCGGGACAACTCGAACTCGAAAACCAACCTTTCTTTTTGAGCGATTGCATTGAAGAGGCTTTCGACCTGATTAGTCAAAAAGCTGCGGAAAAAGAGTTAGACCTCGCCTATGTGCTTGAACCACAAGTTCCCGAAGCCATCATCGGCGATGTCACCAGACTTAGACAAATTTTCGTCAATCTATTGAATAACGCCGTGAAATTTACCCATTCAGGCGAAATTGTGGCGACCATTTCCGCCGAAAAAACTGCCGAAAACCGTTATGAAATTATTGTGATGATTAAAGACACAGGCATCGGCATTCCCCACGATAAAATGGATAAGTTATTCCGTTCGTTCAGTCAGGTGGATGCTTCAACCACGCGCCAATATGGCGGTACAGGGTTGGGGCTTGCCATCAGTAAACGACTCTGCGAAATCATGGGCGGCAGAATGTGGGTCGAAAGCGCGGTCGGCAGGGGTTCAACGTTTTACTTTACGATTAAAGCCGAAGCTGCCAGACGCCATCGTCACATTCATCCGCCGGGAATGCTGGCGCAGCTTGACGGCAAACGGTTGTTGGTCGTAGATGACAATTTCACCAATCGCAAAATATTACTGCAACAATCGCAATCCTGGGGCATGAATCCCACGGCGGTTGCGTCTGCAAAAGAGGCATTACAGTTGCTCGCTTCGGGCGCAACTTTCGACCTCGCTATTCTCGATATGCATATGCCTGAAATGGATGGCGAGACGCTGGCTTGGGAAATTCGCAAGCAATTCAGTTCGCAGACATTTCCACTGGTCTTGCTGTCTTCCGGTTATTACCCGCGAAAGTCCGACAAAGCCGGTCACACACTGTTTTCCGCACTGTTAACCAAACCCATCAAACCTTCACAACTCTACGATATTTTAGTCGATACGCTTGCGAAACAATTTACCCGGACAGCGAAAGTCATCGAATCGCCAACCATTGATCGCACCCTGGGTGAAAGAATTCCGCTGCGCATTCTGCTTGCCGAAGATAATATGGTGAATCAAAAGGTTGCCATCCGCATGCTGGAAAGATTAGGCTATCGGGCGGATGCCGTCAGCACCGGCAAAGAGGTGATAGAAGCCTTGCGCCGCCAGCCCTATGATGTGGTGTTGATGGATGTGCATATGCCGGAGATGGATGGCTTGGAAGCCACCAAACAGATTCGCGAACAATGGATGAAAGAACAACAGCCCCGCATCATTGCTTTGACCGCCGATGCGATGGAAGATGATAAAGAGGTTTGTTTGCGCGCCGGGATGGACGATTACATCAATAAGCCCGTAAAAATTGACCAACTGCAAAATGCGCTTGAGCGGTGCGGACAATTCGCCACTCAAACGGCACCCTCAGGTTTGCGCGGCGAACAACCAAAGCTGTCCAGTCATCCGGCAGAAATTCATCCTTTGTAACAGCCGCAAAAAATTTTTATTGCATCGATTTTCAAAAGACAGTTATCATACTTGAGCGTCACCCCCGAAAAAATAAGAGATTCTAAGGGAGATAAAAGTTTCATGCGCGTGTTTAGAAGAACTGTAAAGGTATCGACAATTACTGTGATTTCTGTTTTGGCTCTGGTCGTGAGCGCCATTGCACAAAATGATAAATCCACTTCATTACCTAAATCCGTTGAGTTCAAACCAACGCTCAAGCTCAAAAATTTCGGACAAATCAATAACAACTATTTTCGCGGCGCTCGCCCGGCTGACCAAGATTACCAATCATTGGCAGCGATGGGTGTGAAAACCATCATCAATCTGGAACGTAAAGGCGACCAGGAGGCGCAACAGAAAGCCGAAGCCGCCGGATTAAAATTTATCCGCATCGGGATGAGCGACAGTGATTCACCCAATGATGCTGATGTGCAAAAATTTCTGAGCCTTGCCAACGACCCTGCCAATCAACCGATTTATGTGCATTGCAAAGGGGGGCGTCATCGCACAGGGCTGGTCACGGCTGTCTATCGCATCGAACACGATGGCTGGACGGCTGACCAGGCATATGAAGAAATGAAGCAATTCGATTTCGGTTACGGCTTCGGACACGGTGATTTGAAAGATTATGTGTACAATTACTACTCGCATAAAGAACAGCAAAACGCCGTCGGACATTCAGCCACAACCGGCAACCCAAAATAAGCCAAATCATTTTTTCGGGGTAAAAGTAGAAAGCGCGAGAGGTGCCCTTCTCGCGCTTTTCGTTTTTACCGTTTGCATAATTTGCGCGCCATTCACTGCGAAAGCGCAAGTCAAATGGCGTTCAGATTTTGAAGGGACAAGCGGTTGTACAAGATGATTCGACGGTTGTTGAAAAGCTTGCCAGCACCTTTGCCCACAACAGAAATTAAATCGGGTATGAGGTTTTCACCGGATTAGCTTGCGGAATTTGCCCACTGCGCCAGAGTGATTTCCCCCATCCTGTCCAACGCCTGGCAATTTCCGATGAGTTTATTCAGTAATTTCGAGTTTTTGCCATTTTCGTAGCGGTTTTCAAGTGGCACGTTCATTGCGTCTATCGTTATAAGCATCAGGAAAGTTGTATCCATCACCAAGTCAGTCTCCACATAGTGAAACCCAATTTCTTCAAATCGCCTGTATCGGTTCATTTGATTTGAAGCCCGCAAGGGGGTGACGTTCCGCATTCAATTAATCAATGAGAACCCGCATTCGTTAAGGTCGGTTTCCTACCCTGCTCAATCACTAATGGATTCAAACAGAAGCAAAGCAGTAAAAGCGCCCTTAACCCATGCGATGCCCAAGCCACCTATAAGACCGGAAAAAGGCTTGGGAAAAGGAGGTGTATGATGAAACAGAAAATACATTTAACCCGCTTTCTTGCCCGACACACCTACAACCGCAGATTCATTTTGAGTATCGCCGTTGTCGCGCTATTTTTATTTTGCAATCGTCCTTACCCGACGCGCGTTCTGGCATCGGCTCCGGGTGATCTCGATCAGGGATTCGGAAGCGGTGGAATAGCAGTTACCTATGTTGCCAATCAAGACCTGCTCGCACAGACCGTCGCCATTCAGCCGGATGGCAAAATCGTGATTGCCGGATTTATTGATACCAGCGATATGACAAGTCCCTCCACACTGGTGCTTGCGCGCTATCTTGCCAATGGAAGTCCGGATTTGGATTTTGGCAACAATGGAATCGTCATTGATGAACACTTCATCGCTTTTGGTATTGCCATTCAACCGGATGGCAAACTCGTCCTTGCAGGACTCAGTAATGCGATGGGAGCGGTCTCTCATTTCGCTCTGGCGCGGTTTAACAGCGATGGCAGCATTGATTCAGGCTTTGGTTCTGATGGCAAGTCGCTGATTGATTTTGGCGGCGTTCCATTAGGCGAGGCAACGGGTTCAGCATTCACTGCATTGCTACTCGCGAATGGCAAAATCGTAGCCGGTGGAACCATCAGCAAACCGGACGGCAATGAAGCGATTGGTCTTGCCCGTTTCAATGCCGATGGCAGTCTTGACACCAGCTTTGGCACCAATGGAAAAACCGCGACAGATTTTTCTTACATCAATGCGGCGGCGCGCGCCTTTCGCCTGCAAGCGGATGAAAAAATCATTGTTTCCGGCGCAGTCGGCAGCAACCCTGTGCTCTGGCAGGATTTTTATCAACCCGATGATCCGAGTATGGATTTTGCTCTCGCAAGATTCAACGCCGATGGCAGCCTGGATACCACTTTTGGCAATTCAGGATTGGTGGTGACGGATTTCTTCGGCAATGTGGATGGCGCTTTCGCCGCAGATATTCTGCCAAGCGGCAAGATTGTCGCCGCAGGCACCGCGCTAAGGAATAGCGACCGCGACAGTGCGGACTTTGCGCTCATTCGCTATAACCCGGATGGCAGTCTGGATAACAGTTTCGGAATCAATGGTAAAGCAACTGCCGATTTCGCCTATCGCGCCGATTTGGCTTATGCCTTATTGCTGCAACCCGATGGCAAAGCCATTGCCCTGGGAAGCGCGCGCGTATCGCTTTTCACCAAATATTTTGCTGTCGCGCGTTTCAATCCGAATGGCAGTTTGGATACAGGATTTGGCGCTGGCGGCAAAACCACCACTACCTATTATTCAGGCTATCCGTCGGCAGCGTTCGGCGCAACGTTCAACCCCGATGGCAACATCATCGCCACGGGATATTGTACAGACCGCGACTACACGGATGCGTTTATGCTGGCGTGCTACACGCGCGGCGCTATCGAAGGAGATTTTTCGATGCTTGCCGATACCACTCAACAAACGGTTACCGCAGGTTCATCGGCTAATTTCAACGTCAACGTCGCAGCCCTCACCAACCCTCCGGCAACAGCAGTCAACCTGAGTGCTACGATTAGTCCGCCGGGCGTTGGCATCACCACAAGCTTTACGCCTGCCAGCATTGGCGCAGGCGCGAGTTCAACGTTGATGGTCAACACCACGACAGACACGCCGCCGGGCGATTATGTCATCACCATCAAAGGCATCGAAGGCGAGATGGTCAAGACCGTTAACGTCACGCTGACCATCGTCCCCGGCATTGATTTTTCTCTCGCTTTTGACTCGCCCACGGTAACCGGGGTGCGCGGCACCAAGGTTAAAATCAGAGTTAATATCAACCGCACAGGCGGTTTCAGCGGAAATGTGACGGTGACGCCGCCTGACCTTGTTGCAGAAGGCATCGTGCCGAAATTTCCGGAACCGATTACCGGGACCGACCCGACAGTAGCCTGGAAATTCAAAATTAAAGGCTGGGCGGAACTCGGCCCGCATAGCCTGACATTTACCGGTAAAGATGAATCGGGCAGAACCCGCACGGCAACCGTTACCCTGATGGTTGAATAAAATCATGCAGAAGGGGGAGGTGAACCTCTCTCTTCTGCTATTCAAGCGGGATTTTCGACCTGCCGATTCGCAGTCAAAACCTCTGCGAATGCACTGCCATACAGTTTTCACCAAAATGATCAAATGTATGCTCATGAAGGCAAAAGTTTAACCTCGGATTGAACCGATAAAGTGGATTTGCCGGATTAAAATTTGTTCAACCAATTCGCTTCATCCGTTTCATCCGGGGTTAAGATTGACCTTTTGTTGGTGAGCGATTGACTTTGCCGGTAAACATCGAACGCTTCTGATTTGCACGCTTTTGCAACAAAAACAAATTTTTTCTCACTTACTGCCAACCGAATTTCGTTAAGCGTGTCTATAGTTGTGACCAAAGGAAAAGGTAAAAAGGATTTGAGCGAAGCGGCATTGATAAAGCGCGCCAAGACCGGCGACCGGGAAGCCTTTTGCGAATTGGCGCGACATTATGAGCGCCGGTTGTACGCCTTGGCGCTTTACTACGCGCGCGACGCTCACGATGCCGAAGATTTGTCGCAGGAAGTCTGGTTGAAAGCCTTTCGCGCTATCGGTAACTTTCGCGGCGATGCGAGTTTTTATACCTGGTTGCGGCGCATTGCCGTCAACACCTTTTTGAATCATCAACGGGAAGCAAAAACCATGACAGTTGAAAACGGCTTAACCGATAACCAACCGTTGACCACAGATGAAATCGAGCGATTGGCGGATGCACAAACGCCCGATGTTGAAGCGGTGTTGATGCAACGCCAGATGGTTGAGCGCGTGAGCGCGGCGCTTGGAGAACTCACCGCACAACAACGGCTCATCTTTTTGCTGAAACACCGCGAAGGCATGTCGGGCGAAGAGATTGCCCAGGTCTGCAATGTTTCAACCGGCACGGTGAAAAAATCGCTGTTTCGCGCCGTGCAGAAAATTCGTGAGCGATTAGGCATTCAAATCGAAGCCAAAGAGGCGACGACACTTGTCGCCAGTAAAACGACATAGGAAAAACGTGATGCACGATTGTCAAAAAATCGAAGCCTGTTTAACCGATTTAATTTTTGCTGAGTTAAACGAACCGGCAAAACTTCAGGCGCTGTCTGAAATCGAAAGCTGCGAGGCTTGCCACGCACAATATCTTTCATTCAAAGCGGCGCTCGCGGTTTTCGACCAAGCCGCAGATTTAATGTTGCCCGATGAAACGTATTGGTCGGGTTATGAAGCGCGTTTGCAGGCACGACTTGCAACAGATGAGAAGCCGCGATTATGGCAACGCCTGGTTGAAGCGATGCGCGTGAGCGTTTTACGACCTGCGTGGGCGATGTCCGTCGCCGCATTAATTGTGATAACCCTGTTGTTGTGGGCGTATCTCAAACAACCGTTGCAGCCATCCACACTGCAAATCGCAGTTAGCGCACAGACCCTGACGCTACCGCAGGAAAACCCTAATCCAAAAGACAACCCCGGTTCATCCTCTAAAAACCAAGACCGGCGTGAACAAAAACTGGCGCAAAATCAGCAGCCGAAAAAGCCAGCGATTCATCAACCAAATGCGCCACAGGTTGCTCAGCACAATACCCAATCGGCACCCAAAATCGAAAAACCGGTTCAGGACGAATTTATCGCTGCAAATGTAAATGCCTTGCCGACTTTGCCGGTGATTTCTCTAGCCGATGAAGAGACCGCCAGACATTTTGAAAAAGCGCAACTGTTATTGCGCGCGTTTCGCAATCTCAATCTCGCAGATAGCGATTCAAAGGCGATGCTTGCCGATGAAACCGAGCGTTCGCGCGCCCTGCTCTATCAAAATGTCTTGCTCAGACGCGAAGCCGAAGCGCGGGGGAATCTCCCCGTTCGACAGGTGCTCGATGACCTGGAGCCGGTGCTGATTGATATAGCCAATCTCTCCGATTCGCCTGTCGCCAGTGACCTTCGCGCCATTCGTGAACGCATGCAAAAGAAAGAGATCATCCCCACGTTGCAGCTTTATTCAACGCGCACGGTAATGGCAAAAGCCGACTTCAATTGAAGTTTCAAGAAAAGGAAACGCAAAATGATTTTTCGAGTTCGTTTACAAAACCATTCAAAACTTACGGTCACCTCAGCGAGCATCGTTTTCGCTGTTGTGCTCACTGTATTAATCGGTTCGACCTTGATAACCACTGCCCAAAACAATCGTTCACCTGAACGCTTTACCAACAACCTGCTCAATAAATTTTCCGCCGAGCAGGATGGCAACGCGAGCGACCCTGCGGCGAAATCTTTGCGCGTGGGACGCGAATTGATTGAAGACGAAAAGTGGGAAGAAGCCGCCGAAAATTTTATTGCCTTCGTCAACGCCTACCCGCGACATAAAAGCGTCGATGCGGCGCTCTACTGGCAAGCCTTCGCTTTGAAAAAACAGGGCAGATTCGCCGATGCCGACCGCACCCTTGAACGCTTGATTAAAGAGCACCCAAAATCCAACTGGAAAGATGATGCCGAAGCCCTGCGCCTGGAAATCGCTCCGCAACTTGGCAATCAAACGACCATTGATCGCGCCATTAATGACCAGCAGGACGAAGAATTGAAAATCATTGCGCTGCAAAGCCTGATTATGTCTAACCCTGAGCGCGCCATGCCGACTATCGAAGAGTTGCTCAAACCGGATTCAAAAGCCAGCAAGAATTTAAAACGCATGGCGCTCACTCTGCTGGCGCAACGCGGCGGCGCGCGCGCTACAGACCTGCTGCTGAATGTGATTCGCAACCAGCAGGATAAAGAGTTACGCAGCACGGCGATTATGTGGTTGGGGATGACCGGCGATGACCGCGCCTTTGATTTTCTTAAAGAAACCCTCACGCAAGGTACAGACAACGAGTTGATGAATGCGGCAATCGTTGCGGTGTCGCAAAGTCGCAACCCGAAAGCCCGCGCTTTGCTGTTAGAGATTGCGCGCTCCAACACCTCGCCCGAAATTCGCAAAACCGCGATTGTGCATCTCGGCATAGGCGGCGGTGATGCGGCTTTTGATGAGTTATTGACGCTCTACAATGCGGAAGCCGATGTTGAAATCAAGAAACAAATCCTCACCGCTTTTGCGATGCATGGCGGGGCGCGCAGTCAGGCGAAATTGCAGGAGATTGTCCGCAACGAAACCAACACCGAAATTCGCAAAATGGCGGTCTTCTGGTTTCTGCAACGCGGCGGCGACGGGGCAGTCGATAGCATCATTCAACTGTATGACACGGAAAAAAGCGATGAAGTGAAAGAGCAAATTCTTTTTGCGCTGTCGCAATCACAGAACAAACGCGCCGTTCAAAAACTAATTGAAATTGCCAAAACCAGCCCTTCGGTTGAACTGCGAAAACGCGCGGTGATGTGGCTAGGTCAAAGTCGCGACCCCGAAGCCCGCAAGTTTATCGAAGACATTCTCAAATAAATTCAGAAAGGACACCTCAAGATATGATGATTACTTCTTTCATGCTGATGGCACTGCTGATTTTCGATTTTGCTGTGAGCACGCCTATGGAAATGCCCGCTGAACCGGCTGCGGCGCAGGTCGCCAATCAAAATTTCATTCCGGTCGAAGGCGGCAGTTTGAAAGCGAAAATGGATGCGGCAGTGAGGCTCGGACGCGCCAGCGCCCGCAGCGGAAAATATTGGACAGGTTATCAATTCAACGTCAAACCGGGCATTACGGTTGATGTGGAGTGGCAAGGCAAAAAAGGCGAACGTTCATCTACGGAAAAATATGAGACGCGCAACCTCGGCATCTTTTTCCTGCGCGAAGACGAAAGCGACAAGATTACCCGCGTCGAGGTCTATAACCTTGAACGCCAGCACGACTTTAATGGCTACCCGGTTTATTGGCTCGGACGCGCCACCAATGATGAAAGTTTCGCTCGGCTGAAAGAATTGATTGACCGCGACGCGACCGAAAAGGTCGGCGAACGCGCCACAATGGCGTTGGCGATTCACGATGACAGCCGTATCGGACAGATGCTTGAAAGCATCGTGCGCAATTCCACAGCCGAACGCATACGCAAATCGGCGGTCTTCTGGCTCGGACAAACCGAAGGCGAAACCATGTTTCTCAGCGAACTGGTGCGCAATGACCAGGAGAGCACAGAGATTCGCAAACAGGCGGCTTTTGCTATCGGCGTCAGTCAGGACGCGCAGGCGCTCACCGCTTTGCAAAATCTCTATTCACAAGTCAGCAACCGCGAAGTGAAAAAACAGGTGATTTTCGGGGCATTCGTCAATAATAAAAACAGCGATGCGGCTGTCGATTTCCTGATTCAGATTGCCGAAAAAGAGACCGACCGCGAAACCCGCAAACAGGCAATCTTTTGGCTTGGACAAAAAGCCGGGCAACGCTCGCTCGAAGTTTTAGGACAAACGGTTGAACGCACAGACGAAGATACAGAGGTGCAAAAACAGGCAGTTTTTGCCATCAGCCAGCGCAAAAAAGATGAATCGGTGCCGATGCTCGTCAAACTCGCGAAGACCCATCCGAAACCCGAAGTCCGCAAACAGGCATTGTTTTGGCTCGGTCAGGTTGATGACGAACGCGCGCTCGAACTCTTCAAAGAAATTCTCTCGAAATAGCGAAAAACCTTGAGAAAAAACCGAAAATTTTATTTCAGGTTCAAACCTGCTCAGGCGAAGTCTTGTCATTGACCCAGAACAAGCTTCGCCTGTAGCAGCCTTTCTGAATTTGTAATTGCGTTGGCTCACCATTGATGGTCGCTCCAATCGCTCACTCATTAATAACTGATGTTACGCAGCAAAAAATGTTGAGTTTCGCTTGACGCAGAAAAAGCCAATAAAATGGCGGTTTTGAATAATTCTGCAAAACTCGCTCAAATTGCAGCAAGAAAGCTATTTGGGCAGCCTTGCAGCAAGTTTTATGCGGTATTAACAGCCATTTTACAGAAGTTTTTCGGTTGTCAAATTAAAAGCTAAGATTTTCACTGCGTAACATCAGTTAATAAATCAGCGTGGTTTGGACTTTACGATTTCCTCAAACTATTCCCATCAATCATTTTCGCCATCCATAAAACATTTGATTCGCTATGCAAAACTCGCATAGCGTATAATCGCGCTCTGTCAATTCAGGAAAACAGGCACGCCCTGAGCTTTGGTTATGCGCTTTGTGCCAATCGCTTACCGTATCGTTAAGCCGGTCTGCTTTCAATTTGGAGTTGTGAACATGGAATCTGTAAATCCAGCGACAAAATGGTTTTTTATATTGGCGGTTTTTAGTTTGGTATTTTCGACCATCGCCCGCGCACAACAAGACCCTGCGCAAGCACCGAAAATCGTAGGCTCCGGCGGCATCGTCAATCCTATGCCAATCAAACGGGTCGAACCCGCTTACCCGCCGCTTGCAAAAGCGGCGCGGGTTTCAGGCGCAGTGGTTGTCGAAGTGACAATCGATGAAGCAGGCAAAGTCATCGCCGCGCGCGCCCTATCGGGGCATCCAATGTTGAAAGATGCGGCGGTCGCTGCCGCGCAACAATGGCAATTCAAACCAACTGTGATATCCGGCGAAATCAGCAAAGTCATCGGCACTATCACCTTCAAATTTAACTTGCCGGGTGCGGCAGCAGATTTAGCCAAAGCCAGGCAGACGGTTTTGGAAAATCCTGATTCAGGCGAAGCCTATAGCGACTTAGGCAAGGCTTATGAAGCCAATGCTTTGCCTGATGAAGCCATTGAAGCTTATAAAAAAGTGATAGAACTTGACCCAGCGAATGAAGCGGCATATCTGAAGCTAGCTTCTTTATTCGCCGGATTGAAACTCGATGACCAGGAACTTACCACTTACCAAAAAGCATTTGAAATGCTTCCCAATTCTACGGAGATTGCCCATAAACTCGCGAAAACCTTGATGGATCAGAAAAAGTACGATGCGGCCACCGAGGCTTATAAAAAATTTCTGGAGATGGATACCAATCACTTTGTCGGACTGGTGGAAATCGGCGAGTGCTATTTTCATCTTGAACGTTATGAAGAGTGTATTGCCAATCTGTCAGTGGCGCTCAAGGATGGCAATGATTTTCGCGCAAATCTGCTTCTCGGTCAGGCTTATATGAAGGTTGGCAAGCTGGAAGAAGCCGAACCTCATTTACTTGAAGCCGTAAAGCTAAATGCGGTTTTGCCAGACGCATCGGAATCGCTTGGCGATCTCTATTATCAACAAGGCAAAATGGAATTAGCCAATCGCTCTTGGCATCAGGCATTGATGCGTTCTTCGGGGGAAAGCCAGAAAAAACGTCTGAAAGAAAAGTTAGGTATGAAATAAACCGGTAAGAAACTCTTAAACATCGGGTCAGGGGCTCGTGATAAAAGGTTTTGACAATTTTACCGACGAGTTTTTTCACTCAATCAGCAAGCCTTAACCGAAAGCATCCGCTCAACATCCTGATGTAATATTCTTACCGATTATATTCGCCAACCGCTAAAAAATTTGTTCGCAATTAAAAACCCACATAGCGTATAATCGCGCCCAGTCAGTTCAGTAAAATTGATTGAGTCGCATCGTCCGGCTCGTGCCGAAATCGAGTACAGCATCATTAACCAACCCGCTTTTGTTTTGGAGGCGTAAACATGAAATCTATGAACTCAGCCGCAAAATTGCTTTTCGTATTTTCACTTATCTGCTCACTATTTTTAATCACTACATCTGCCAGGCAAGATAGCGCACAACCGCCGAAAATTATCCGTAAATCCGGCGGCGTGCTCGTGGGGTCAGCAACCAAACGGATCGAACCAACCTATCCGCCGCTCGCAAAAGCGGCGCGGGTTGCAGGCGCGGTGGTTGTCGAAGTCACATTGGATGAAGCAGGCAAAGTCATCGCCGCGCGCGCCCTTTCCGGGCATCCGCTTTTGAAAGATGCGGCGGTCGCTGCCGCGCGAGGTTGGGAATTTACGCCAACTCAACTATCAGGCGAAGCCGTC
Organism: Acidobacteriota bacterium; assembly: GCA_040754075.1. Classification (NCBI taxonomy): domain Bacteria; kingdom Pseudomonadati; phylum Acidobacteriota; species Acidobacteriota bacterium. The sequence continues at coordinate 18,429 of JBFMDH010000027.1, read as the reverse complement.
AAAGTCATCGGCACCATCACCTTTAATTTTAATTTGCCCGATCCTGCTCCCGACACCAGCGGCGATGAGATTGAAAAAGCCGAGCGTCTGGCGCAAGCCAATCCCAATTCATACGAAGCGCATTTTGCCTTGGGCGAGGCGTACAGAAGTGAAGCGGAGTACGACAAGGCGATAGCCGCTTATCATAAAACCATCGAACTCAAGCCCGACCATGAAGCCACGTATCTCAGTCTGGGTTCAATTTATCGAAAGGGGCGAAATTACGATTTGGAAATAGCCACTTATAAGCGAGGTCTCGAAGCGGTTCCCGGTTCGTTGACGATGCTGAAGCCTCTTGGCATCGCCCTTGAGAGCAAACAGCGATATGCAGAGAGCGCTGATGCCTTCAAACAAATTTTAGATAAAACACCGGAAGATGCTGAAGCCTTGCTTCATCTGGGGTGGGTCTATCTGCGTTTGCAACGTCATAATGAGGCGCGAGAAACGCTTTTCCGCCTGGTGAAACTCAACCCGAACGATTTGAAAGCGCAACAATATATTGCGGCTTCTTATGCCGGGCAAGGACGTTTTGCGGAAGCCATAGCGGCTTACGATAAAATTATCGAGAGCAAACTTCCTTACGCTTTTCTCTATCAAGTTTATTATGGAAAAGGAACCTGCCATTTCAACTCGCGCCAGTTTCCCCAAGCCATTGAAGCCTTCAAAAAGGCTGGAGAATTGAATCCTTCTTATGTCGAGGTCTATTGTCCAATGGGCAGAGCCTATATCGAATCCCAACGTTTTGATGAGGCTATCGAATCGTTAAACAAAGCTATTCAATTAAAACCCGATTTAGTCTGTGCGCCGGCATTGCTGGCTCTTGCTTACTCACAAATGGGACGCCCGGACGATGCCGAAAAGACGCTTAGAGAAGCGATTCAAAAAAATCCCAATCAACCCGACCTCTACATGAATTTGGGCGGGTTTTTGTTTAACAATAAAAAAATCGAAGAGGCTGAGACAGCGTATCGCAAAGCCGCTTCGCTTGCTCCCAAAAACCTTCGGCTGCTGCTTGCGGTCAGCAGCTTTTTCGGGGCGCGCGGCAAATTTGCAGATGCCGAAACCTACGACAAAATGGCGCTGGCACTGGAGCCGAATAATTCACTGGTTCTCAATAATGTCGGCTATCGAATGGTTGAACAAAGCAAAAATCTTGATGAAGCTTTGAAAATGATTCAACGCGCCGTCGATGCAGAACCCAATAACGGTTCTTATCTCGATAGCCTGGGCTGGGCTTATTTTAAACTGGGAAAACTCGATGAAGCGGAAAAATATTTGCGCCGCGCAATAGCCATTCGCCCGGATTCCTATGCCATTCAGGAACACCTCGGCGACCTCTACGAAAAACAGGGCAAGCTTGACCTGGCAAAATCAAGATGGCAAACCGCCGAATCCATGCCGTCACCGCCCGAAGCAAAAGAACGGTTGAAAGCGAAAATCGAAGGTAAGCCGAAAGCCTCTAACCAGTAGTTTTGAATCTGCTCAAAAACTAAAGCGCAAGCAATTGATGTTTGCTTGCGCTTTAGCTGCCACCTTCAAACCCGCAATCAAATGGCAAAAGGCGCTTCGCGACCGCGCGCCGTGACGCGCTCAACGCCGACAATCTTGCCTTTTTCAATAATCAAGGCGTGGTCGAAATTATTCACTGTCGGGCAGACATGTTTCGGAACCAGGTAAAGCGTTTCGCCGATTTCCGGTTTATTTGACGCGCATTCAATCGGCAGATGTTCTTCGCTTGGGTGTTGCGGGATTAAATCCGCGTGACCGATGACAAAACAATTGGGAATGCCTGCGTCCGCCGAAACGGTTTTATGCCCGGCATCGCAGGTTAATCGCGTGGCTGTCGGATGCGACACAACGGTTGAAACCACAATAGCCGCCGGGCGATAACCGTAATCCGCAGGCAATTGCGCGAGACTCGTGGTGTCGTTATAGACCACGGTTCCCGGCGAAATGCGATGAGTGAATCGGGCTTCTCTAAACGGCGCATAAGATAGCGAACAAGGAAACGCAGGGGTGCCTGCGGTGATCACTTCACTGACTTGAATATTCATCGCTTCAAGCGCCGCTACCAGATTCATCAACCGGTCATAACCTGCGTGCGCCGCGCCTTCGCGTTCCCGTAAATCAACCTTACCCGCCATGTGCCCATCGTAATAATGCAGCCCGCGAAATTCGCAACCCGCGTCTTGAATCGCTTTTGCCAGGTTTACAATTTCATCAACCCGGTCTTGTTCGATCCCTGTGCGATTCATGCCGCCGTTGACATCGATAAACAGTCCGATAGAACCGGCTTTCCACACCTCGATCTGCGCCGCCGTTTCAATGAGCGCGGCGATGCGCGTTGCAGAAAATCGTTCGGCAATTTCGCGCACCCGGCGCGCATTTGCGCCCACCACGGGGTAAGCGAGCAAGACATCCGCAGCGCCGATTTCACAAACGGTTGCGAGTTCAAGCGCCGTGGCGCATTTGAAATTCATTACCCCTGCGGCGACAAACCGCTGCATGACAAATTGCAGTTTTGCGGTTTTCACATGCGGACGCCAGCGCGACGCATCGCCGCCAAGCAAACGAATGGTTGCAGCGATATTGGCATCAACGATTTCAGGATAGATGGCAAGCGCAGGCGTGAGCACCCGGTCAATTTCCGCGATGCGATAATCGTCAACCGCGAGTTCATTCATTACAGGCGACAAACCGAAAGCCGCTTTCATAAGGTTTCCCCATCTCTTTTCAATATTTTTTGCCTGAACAAAGTAAAGGTTGAGGTAGCGAACTGGCAAGCCGATTTCGCGCTCCCTGCAACGAACGGTGCAACTTTCTTGACAACACGCAACAATTGATGCAACACTCTGCGGCGCTCGGTCGTAGAGGAGAAGCGACTGAGGCAAGCGATTCTATTTTCCACAAGGGGAGGTTTAGGATGAGGACACGAAAAGCGGCTAGCTTTATTTTACTGCTCATATTGTTGAGCGCGCAGTTGGTTTACGGGCAGCAGAATGCCATTCCCGCAAGTTTTGATGATTATGTCAAAAAGGCTTTGGTGGATTGGGAAGTGCCCGGCGTGGCGATTGCCGTCGTCAAAGATGACAAAGTGATTTTCGCCAAAGGCTATGGGGTAAAAAAAATCGGTGAACCGGCACCGGTAACTGAAAAGACCATGTTTGCCATCGGTTCCGCATCGAAAGCGTTTACCGCCGCGGCAGTCGCGATGCTGGTGGACGAAGGCAAAATGAAATGGGATGATGGCGCGACCAAATATCTGCCGGGCTTTCAACTCTTCGACCCCTATGCCTCACGCGAAATCACCATGCGCGATTTGCTCTGTCATCGCTCTGGGTTAGAGCGCGGCGATTTGATGTGGTACGGCAGCGCCTATAGTCGCGACGAAATTTTGCAAAGAGTTCGCCATCTCAAACCTTCATGGAGTTTTCGCAGTCAATTCGGCTATCAAAACATCATGTATCTCGCCGCCGGGCAAGCGGTCGCCGGCGTCACCAAAATGAGTTGGGATGAGGTCATCAAACAGAGAATTTTCAAGCCGCTCGGCATGACTTCGTCAAACACCAGCATCAGAGATTTGGCTGAGATGAGTGATGTTTCCACGCCGCACACGAAAATTGACGGTAAAGTGACAGCCATCCCCTGGCGCAACATTGATAACATCGCGCCTGCGGGTTCGATCAATTCCAATGTGGCTGATATGGCGCAGTGGGTGCGCCTGCATCTCAACGAAGGCAAAGCGAGCGGTCAAACGGTTATCACTTCCGGCAATCTCAAAGAGTTGCACATGCCGCAAACCCTCATTCGTCGCGAAGGCGTCTGGGAAATCATTTCTCCCGAAGCGCATTTTACGGCTTATGGATTAGGGTGGTTTATGAACGATTACAAAGCCCGTAAAATCGTTCATCACGGCGGCAACATCGACGGCATGAGCGCCTTCGTGGCGATGGTTCCCGAAGAAAAACTCGGCGTCGTCATCCTCACCAATATGAACGGCACGATGATAACGGCGGCGCTCGCTTATACGATTTTCGATTATTTTTTACCGCAGATTGGCGCCAAACATGACCACAGCGCAGAGATTTTGAAATCCATCAAAGCCGTACTGGCGCAGAGCGAAACCGCCGAGAAGAAAAAAGAGGAAGCCCGCGTTAAAAATACCCAACCTTCATTGGCGTTGAAAAATTACGTCGGCACCTACACTGATGAGATGTACGGCGAAGCCAAAGTGACGGAGGAAAACGGCAAGTTGGTGGCAACCTACGGCGCGGCATTTAAAGGCGACCTCGAACACTGGCACTATGATACATTCCGTTCAATCTGGCGCGACAAATCCATCGGCAAGAGTCTGGTGACGTTTAAACTGAATGCCGCAGGTAAAGTCGAATCCTTGAGCATCGAAAACCTTGCCGAGTTCAAACGCACCGAAAAAGCCGAAGATGTCGCAAGCCTCAATTTAAGCGAAGCCGATTTGCAAAAGTATGTCGGCAAATATGCACTGAAAGCGCCGCCTCTGGAAATCAGCCTTGAGATGGTTGGCGGGAAACTCAAAGGCATCATTCCCGGTCAACCGATTGCGACCTTTGTGCCGGTTGCCGCCAACCGCTTCAAAGTTGTGGTTGACGGCGCGCCAGTTGAAATTTACGCGCAGTTTGAAATGGATGGCGCAAAGCCCAAGAGCATGATACTTGAACAGGCAGGTATGAAATTCACGCTCACGCCGAAACCGTAGGCAGTGATTTATTAGTTGCCCCATGAGGATGAAAGATTGAGGAGCGGCAGGTGACCGCTCCTCAATCTTTCAATAACCTCAAGCCGTCAGCAGGGTGCGATAATCGTTGATTAATTTTTCGAGTTTGGCTTTGTAATTCGAGTCTTTGACGCTGCGGCTCACATATTTGATTTGCAAAGACATCACCTGTGTGGCGTTTTTGGTGAAGCTTTCGGTTAAAGTCTTTTTAGTCGCGTCGCTCATTTGAAAACCGCGCAGACTTTTCAGTTCATCAAGTCTTTTCTTGAGGTCACTCTTTTTGGAATCCAGAAATTGTTGCGCCGCATCGATGCCTTCCGGTGCGCCCTGCGCAGTTTCAACTTTCTGAACCAGTTCTTTGGTAAAAGAATCGAGTTCCGTTAAGGTGGCGTTAATTTCGGCATCCTTCTTGCAGCCGGCAAAAGCCAGCGCGAGTCCCATCAATAAACAGACAGCTATTTTCTTGAACATTTATTCTCCCTCCGTTTTTATTTTTCAGATTAACTAAACAGTGATTGCTAAAAATTGGTTATGGGATTCGGTGATATAAGTCTGTTGCCAAATGGACAAACAGACTTATATCACCAAGGGCTTATTCCAAGGCAGGTTTTTCACGCTTGAGATTAGGGTTTACGTTTTCGGGTTTTGACTGTGGTGCTGCGCGTGACGGTCGTCTTGCCTCGCGTATGGGTGATGGTCGTTTTTCTTTTCACCTTCGTCGAACGAGCGGGCGTATAACGCACTTTACTGACGGTTCGCACTCTGGTGGTTCGGGTCAGCGAAAAGGTTGGTCTTACGGTGAATCGCACCGTGCGTGTGCGATAAACTCCAAAGGTTACGGGGCGAAACGGTCTGTACCAGGTCGGGTAAACACCGAAATAGAAGGTCGAGCGATAGGGGCGATAAGCCGGTCTGTACATCACATTGATAATCGGCCAGCGGTAAACCTCGACCTCGACCGGCACAATATAATAATCCTCTCCATAAAGTTCTTCGTCGCCGTGGATTTGAAAGTTGTACTGGTTGTCGCTGACCTTTTCCACTTCAATCGCTGCCACATCCTGCACTTCATCTTTTCCAAGGGTCGCCTGCACGACCACGACATGGGTATCGTCTGCGACCTCTTCCTGCACTCTTAAAAAATCGACTTCGCCGTTTTCATCCAAATCCAAATTGTTGACGCCGACCGCAGGGTCATTCACGGCTTTTTCAAAAGCCTGGAGATTTTCCGCGCCTTTGAATAATTCACCAAAGGCGACCAGATTCAAACCGACTGCGGCTTCCGGCGGTGAACCGCCATCCTTATCTTTATCCTGAGCGAAAAGCGGACAAACCTCAGCCAGCAATACCAACATCATTGTCACTATAAAAAACCGTTTCATTTAGCCTCCTAATCAAACTCAAAAAAAATTCAATCTTCCAGGCACTCAAGTCAGTCAAACAACCTGACTTTGTAAACATAGTGCGAGGCGGATGCGAAATGTATCAAAAAAATTTTCTTTTTCCCAACTATGCGGGTTCGTTGCCCGCTGATATTCCCCGACGTAAACGCTCTGAGTCCAGGCAAGGGGAAGTTGCCATTACAACGGATGCCGAACTGGTGTTGCGCATTCTTGAGCGCGATACGGCGGCGGAAACGGCGCTTTACGAAAAATATTCCTCACGCATCTATTTTCTGGCGCTCAGCGAGTTGCATTCCCGCGATGATGCCGAAGACATTCGCGCCGAAACTTTTCTGCGGGTCATTCAGGCACTACGCGAAGGCAAACTTCGCAAACCCGAATCCCTCGCCTCATTCATCATCGGCATCGCGTTAAACATTATTCGTGAACAAAATCGCGTCGGCGCAAAAACTCAGGCGCTGACCGACGCCGAATACGAAATCCCCGATGCCGGGTCACTGGAATCGGCTTTTGTTGATCGCGATGTGCGCCGTTCAGTAGAAGAAGCCACGAAAGCTTTGAAACCGCGCGAGCGCCAGTTTTTGCGAATGTATTATTTTGAAGAAAAGTCGAAAGCAGAAATCGCGCGCGCCCTGGGCATCCAGGAAGACCGCCTGCGCTTAATCAAATCGCGGACGCTCAAAAAATTTACTGAGATTTACAAAAAATTGACCGGCAGTTGATACAAACCGGCAGCAACCGACACTATGTTACAAGCATGAATCATCGGGAAATAGACGACAACGAAATAATCGAGCGGTACGCGCGCCATCAACTCTCACCTGAAGAACGCCGCGCCTTTCAGGAGCATTATTTCGCCTGCGATGCGTGTTTTGACAAAGTGCAAATGATGGCGCGACTAATTGCCGGTATCTGTGAAGCTTCAAGGCAATGATGGGTTCGTAAAAGTTTGATAGAAAGTGACGACCTGCCGGCAAATTATCCGTCCTCATCCGCTCAATCCGCTATATCCGCCGGGAAACCAACCTTGAAATAAAACTCAATCGCCTTCGTTAAAATCATTCAAATTACATCAAGATAAAAACCTGCTTCACGCTTTTGGATGTGCCTTGTCATATTCCTGCATCAGTTTTTCCATCGAAACCTGTGTATAAATCTGTGTCGTCGAAAGTCGCGCATGTCCCAGAAGTTCCTGAATCGCGCGCAGGTCTGCGCCCGCTGATAATAAATGCGTAGCGAATGAATGCCTGAGCGAATGCGGGCTGATTTCCAGCGACATAGCGCATTCTTTTAAATACTTATCGAGCATGCGCCCGACCGAGCGCGTGGTGATGCGTGTGCCTTGATAGTTATAAAACAAAATCTCCGGGTCGCGATTATCGACGGGCGCTTCGAGCAGTAACTCGCCGCGCACTTCCATATAAATTTCCAACGCTTCTTTGGCTTTTGAACCGAACGGCACGATGCGTTCTTTGCGCCCTTTGCCGCGCACCCGTATGGATTGATTTTTGAAATCCACATCTTCGATATTGAGTCCACAAAGTTCCGACACGCGAATGCCTGCGCCGTAAAGCAATTCCAAAATGGCGCGGTCGCGTTTGCCCAGAACGGTTTCGGTATCGGGCGATTCGATGAAACGAATCATCTCTTCGATGGAAAGCACCTTGGGAATTTTCTTTTCGAGTCGCGGACTCGACACCAGTTTGGCGGGATTCATTTCGAGAATTTGTTCGCGACAAAGAAATTTGAAAAAGGTGCGAAGCGTGGCGAGCTTTCGCGCAATCGAGGTTTTTTTATGATTGTCTTTATAAAAGGTCGCCAGATATTCGCGTATGGTGATGTGGTCAATCTCTTGAATCGGCACTTCTCTGCGCCGACCATCTTTTTGAATCGGGCAGAGGTATTCATAAAACTGCTGCATATCGCTCATATAATTTCGCAAGGTATGCGCCGAGACATTGCGTTCGTATTTTAAATGCTGTTCAAAACGATCAAGGTATTCTTCCATCTTAGAACTCCTGAAACGATTGCTTGTCGAAAACGGGGTGTGGTTTTAATTCTATAGCGCAAGTGTTCGGCGTCAAGGTGAAGGCGGGATGATTGATGATTAATGAGTGCAGTTGAATTGCGTGAATGCGTGTTGCATTGGGCGCGGCGTACAAGGGAATTCAGTCCACGCCCACAAATTTAATTTTCCAACGATTCATAGCGGGCGCTGGCGACGACCAGGAAAAGCGTGCCGGTTTCCGTATAGGGTCTATCGTGAATGCTTCCGGGGCTGGCGCAATGATAATCGCCGGGTCCTAGAACTTTGCCATCCACATGAAAATCGCCTTCAATCATCATGCATTCTTCAAAGCCGCTATGGCGATGGCGTTCGATATTGGTGCCGGGCGACATTTTGATGAGATAGGTTGAAGTTCCTCTGTCGGGATTTTGAAAAATCGGTTTGACGAATACGCCTTCGGAAACCGTCAACCATTCCCCTTCATCTTTGCGAATGGTGAGTAATGCGGGCGATGCAGCGGCATGTTTAATCTCATCAAGCGCGACTTCCGAATTCGCCAGCATATTACTTATCGGCTCATCAGCGAGGGTTTCCGAAACTTTTGGCTCTTCGGTCATCATCGCTGACAATTTATCCCAGACTACAGGCGAAGGTTCGGCTTCCTCGGCTGCAAAACCAAGCAGGTGAACCACTGAATCAAACTCTGCAAGAGAGTCAATGCCGGCAGTTTCTTCGGACGCTAGTTGGGACACCGCCTCTTCATAAGCCTTGGCTTCGTTTTGCGTCATGGTGCCGAGTGCATGGAGCGCCGCCTTCAGCTCAAGTTCTTCATCTACGTTATGCTTCATGTTGTTTCCATCAATGGCTTGAGCACTTCTCTCAACTTAATCATCCCAAGCCTGGTTCTTGTTTTTACCGTACCGAGCGGCTGGTTTAATTTTATGGCAATTTCGCTCTGCGTCAGCCCTGCGAAATAAGAAAGCTCGATGACTTCCCTTTGCTCAATCGGCAAGGCATCAAGCGCCCGGCGAACAAACCGACGTTTTTCGGAGGCTTCGCTCGCCAGGTCAGGACTTGCATGAACCGAGGGTTCGCGAGTTGTCGCTTCGTTCAACTCAAATTCCGCCAGGTTGTGACGCTCGGAACGCAGGCGATCAATGGCACGGCTTCGCGCAATCGTGGTTATCCACCCCAGCGGCGCGCCACGCGATGTGTCATAGCGATTGGCTTGCCGCCAGACTTGCGCGTAAACATCCAGCAAAACCTCTTCCGCCATGCCTCTATCGTTCAGGATGCGCAAGACCAGTCCAAAGACAAGTTTGCTCGTACCGTTATAGAGCGCGGTCATCGCTTGCTGGTCGCCGTGGGCGATTCGCGAAATTACAGCCACCCAGTCCGGTTCTTTCGCTTCCACTGGCTGCTGACTTGTTTGCAGATTTGTAACCATACACAGGCTTCCACGATAGTACGGATTAAATCGAAAATCGGATTTCCAAAATTATTTTTTCCTCAAAAATATTTGTTAAGCCCAAAATGTGCTGCCAATCATACTATGAATGTCGGTTATTGCAAACGAAATTGCGCACTCAAAAAATTTACTTACCGCGTCGGAGTTGCAGGGCTTTCAAGGTGTTTTTCATCAGCATGGCAATCGTCAAAGGACCGACGCCGCCGGGCACAGGAGTAAAATAACTTGCCGCTTCCATTGCATCACGCGGATTGACATCGCCAACCAGAACCGAACCGTTCTTCTCGAATGCGGCGCGTTTTTTCGGATTATCGCCATATAATCGTTCAAAGTCTTCGCTGGTCGTGACCTGGTTCGTGCCGACATCAACGACGACAGCACCGGGTTTAATAAATGTCGCATCCACCATCGCCATGCGTCCGATGGCGGCAATCAAAATGTCTGCCTGACGCGCTACACCAGCCAAATCTTTGGTGCGCGAATGGCAAATCGTCACCGTCGCGTTTCTGTGCAACAACAGCAGCGACATGGGAAGTCCGACGGTGCGGCTGCGACCCAACACCACGCACCGCGCGCCGCTTAAATTGATTTGGTAGCGGTCTAACATTTCGATGATTCCGGCAGGCGTACAAGCTCTGAACCCCTCTTCGTTGAGCGCCAGCCTGCCGACATTGACCGGATGAAAGCCATCAACATCTTTTGCCGGATCAATAGAATTCAAAATGAAATTGCTATCAATCTGTTTTGGCAACGGGGTCTGCACGAGGATGCCGTCAATTTCATCACGCGCATTCAATTCATTAACCAGTCCAAGCAGTTCTTCGGTGGTTGTCGCTTCCGGCAATTCAATTTTTTCGGAATAAATGCCGAGTTGCTCACAGGTCTTGGCTTTAGTGGAAACGTAAATCTGCGAAGCCGGGTCGTTGCCCACAATCACCACCGCAAGCCCCGGTCGCAAGCCTTTTGCGGCGTATTGAGCGACTTCATCTGCGACCTCTTGTTTAATTGCTTTGGCGACGCTTGTGCCATCCAAAATATTTGCTGACATTGGTTAAGCCTCTAAAGAAGGGATTGAAAGTTAAGGAGAAGTATGCTGGCGGGAGGCGGGGATTGTCAAAGATAGTAGGCAGTAGGCAGTAGGCAGTAGGCAGTTGCTTACTCGCATTTAAAGCGCACCGTTATTTTTAGGTTCTATAAAGAGCTTATTCAAACAAAAGATTTGTTGTCTGAACTGCCTACTGCTTACTGCCTACTGCTTACTATTTCACTCCTGCGGTTTTTCGCCCTGTTTGGCTTTGCGCTGGCGTGCCCATTCGTCAAAGCTTTCGCGAATGTATTCACCGAAATCTTCGATTTCACGCGCAGACTTTTCCCAGAATTCTTTGAAGGGTCTGGGGTCAAAGAAGGTGAAATCTTTCGCCCATTTGGCTTCCCAATTCCCGCGTGGCACTTCGTCTTCGTAGTAAGCCGCCAGTTGTCGGCAAGCCATCGCCGCTACCGTTAAAGAGCTTCCCACCGGAAGCGGTTCAAAGATGACCGTGTTGCTGCCATCGAGTTCTTTGAGGCGCGCCAGCACACGGTTATATTGCTCAACGCAAAACGCTGCCGTGTCGGCGGCACTGCCCGTCCATTCCGACTGCAAAGCCATGCGCGAGGTTCTGCGCAAGACATTGACCAGTTTAATAATTTCTTGTTCTCTTTCCATTTTTTCACCTCTGTTTTGGAAATCAGGAGTCAGAAGTCAGGCGAGCAGAATGAATTGATTTGCGAACGATGATTGACACTTGTGAAGCTTTGCGGCGACAAGCATCCGTCTTCGTTTTGCGTCCCGTTCAATTTTCTGCATCCTGACTTCCGGCTGCTGATTTCCGTTTAAAATCTATCGCGGTTTTTCAGACCGCTTCTTAACCATATTTTTCAGGGTCGAATTTTTCGCGGTCAACAACCAATCAAAAACCCTAACAGCGACGGTGCATTCTGGTTGTCGCCCCACGCGGACGCCAGCAACCTTGATAAGCCCATTCGCTTTGCTGTGGTTCGCTTTCCGCTTCAAAATACGCCGACAGTTCGCGCGCGGCGATACGCACAACTTCTGCCGACGCGCCTTCCGCAAGCCGGGTAAACGCATAAGCGACCTGCGGTTCAAGTTCCGTGAGTCTGGTGAGCACTGCGTTATATTGTTTGACGCAAAAGCGCGTCGCTTCGTCGTTGCGATTCCAGGCGGCGTATTGCGATGAGCGCGCAATGCGTCTCAGCACCTGAGTCAATTTTGCGATTTCTTTTTCTCTTTCCATTGGTCACCTCTTAATTTTTGTAGCTCTTCACGCAAAAGTTTTTTTCCCTGATGAACGCGCCATTTCACAGTCGAAACCGCCACCCCTAAAAAAGCGGCGATGCGTTTGAGCGGCATCTCATCCAGAAACCGCATACGCAACACCAGCGCATAATCGTCGGCAACCTGTTCAAGCGCCCGCGCCAGTTCCGTAGACCCCTCCTGCACGAACGGGCGCGACAGGGCTTCGACCTCTTCAAGCAGCACTTCGTCAATAACCACACGCCCCTTTTGATGGGCGCTTTCGCGTTTGCCCATTCGCAGCGCCCGATGCCTGGTAATTGCCGAAAGCCAGGCGGCAAATTTCGTCGGGTCTTCAATCGAAGGCAAAGCTTTAAACGCTAAAAGTAGCGCATCCTGCGCGACATCTTCGGCATATTCGCGTCCGACGATGGCTTGTGCGACGCGCACCGTAGCTGCACGATACCTGAGCACCAGTTCATCGAATGCATCGAGGTCACCTAAAATCGCTGCAACCACGAGCATTTCATCAGGCGGTTCTGTGACTGCCTTTGCCATTCATCTCTCCATAAAACTTTTGCGCCTGCAAAAGCCTTATACTTTTATAGAGTCATACAACATCGAAAAAGTTAGAGTTCGGGAAAAATTATGAGGAAATATTTTTCAGGCAGGTCTTTTTTAGTGATGAGTGATGAGTGATGGGTAGAATAGTGAGGAGGTCTTGTTACGTGAGAAGTAAGTGATGAAAGTATCGCAACACAATTGACTATGCTTGATGCTTTCGCTACTCATTACTCATCACTATTTTCTCGGTTTTAGTTCTTTAGTGAAGAGTTGTTCATAAGCGCGGTAGTTACACAAAACTTTGGCGACATAATCTTTGGTTTCCGGCAAAGCGATTTCGGCAAACAAACGGTCAACATCACTGCTTTTGGCGCGGAAAATCCAACGCTCAACGCCTTGTTCGCCGGAGTTATACGAAGCGGCAATCGCCTGCGAATTATTCGGAAAGAGGGTTTGCAAATCGTAAACGTACCGCGCTGCGAGTCGCACAGCGATTTCCGGTTCATACACATCATCAAGTTCAAACCCGTTCAGCTTTTCTTCGTTTGCGAGTTTCTCGGCAGTCTCGGCGATAAACTGCAACAGACCGCGCGCCGCCGCATGGCTTTTTACCGCCGGATTGAATCGGCTCTCTTGTCTTGCAAGTCCCAGAATCAAGCGCGGGTCAACATTCAATTTCGGCGCATAAGCATTGAAGGCATCTTTGTAGGGCGCGGGGTACATCAATTCAATCAAATCCCGCGGCATGAGTTCAACGCGATAATCTTTGGGAACCGAACCGAAAAGCGGCTCGGCGTAACCGATGGCGTAATTCGACTGGTCGCCGCGATTGCTGTAGACCGCCATCGAAAAGGAATAATCGCCGCTCACTTGTGACGCAGTTGACGATGCCGCCACAACCGATTTCATTGCCCCGTTCACCGGCGGCGCAAGCGGCGCGTTGGCATCGGCTAAGGTTGAACTGGCATCGGTCATTGCGCTCTTTTGCATGGCGCTGAAGCCGCCGAGCCTGAGTTCCGTCACGCCCTCATCATACAAACCGAAAAACAAAAGCTCGGCTGCAAGTCCGGCGTTGGTGGCGTCGCCGCGCTCGCCTGCACTCAAAATGCTTCGACCGACCGGAATCAAGCGATATTTCCAAACCGAATTGTATGAAGCGAGATTGTTATAACTGGCGCGCAACACGGTCAACAAATCGCGCACCGTGTTTTCATCACCCGTGAGACGAAGCGCCTGCGACGCGGCGTTTTTCGCTTCGAGGTAACGACCGGCGGCAAGCGCCGATTTCGCTTGCGCGCGGTAATCATTTAATAACGCCCCAATGATTGAACGACCTTCTTTCGTGGCAGCAAGCATTTTGAGTCTCGCCGTTGCGCGTTGCCCGAAATAGTTATCGCGGTCGTCAGGAATCGCTAAATACAACCGCGCGGCTTCCGCGAGCCTTCCCAGTTGTTCGATTGCCAGAACGCGAAGAAAATTGGTTTCGCCTGAAATATTACCTCCGGCAACTTTCGGCACGGCAGGCAGGGCTTGCAATCTGGTGAGCAGGGTGAGCGCCACCTCCCAACGCCCGCGCGCCATTTCAATGCGCGCTTCGTTGTACACGGCAACGGTTTGCAGCGGTTTATTGGCATAAACTTCGCCCATCTTGCGCGTCCATTGAATCGCTTCTTCGTATTTGCCCGCGTAGCGGAAACTATCGACGATGTTGCGATACGCGCCTTCGATGCGGTCGCTGTCGGGATAGGCTGAAATAAAGTCAATGTAGCGCCGCGCCGCTTCATCGTAACGTTGGGCTTTCTGCAAAGCGGTGGCGACAAAATAGTAGCCCTCGGAACCTTCCTTCTTTTGCGGGAATTCTTGGTAGGCTTGCTCGAACCATTTGATGGCATCGGGATAATTGTCTTCGCGATAAAAAGCGAACCCGATTTGATAAAGCGCCTCGGCGCGATTCTGGCTTTGCGGGAAATTATTGACGATATAGAGCAAATGTTTTCGCGCTTCCGCCCAGTGACGATTGGTGAGATATATTCGCGCCCGTCTGAGCGCCTCAAATTCATTGGGCGCATTGGCGTCAATCTGGTCAAGCCCTTCGCAAGCCGCCAGCGCATAATCGTCGCGGGTGTTGGTCAGTTGGTCGAAATAGGTTCGCGCCGTTTGAGCATCACCGGTTTTCAAATAGGCTTCGCCGAGTTGTGCCAAAGCTTTGCGACCGGCAACCCCACTGGTTGAGGCAAGCGGACGCAAAAGCGGAATCGTGGCGCGAAACTCGCCGCTGTCGCGCAGGCTATTGACCATGCGGTCACGGGCTTTGCGCGCCGCGACGCTTGATGGAAAAGAGACCGTCAGGCGCGTCAGGTGTTGGCGTTCGGTGGCAAAATCTCCCGTCGCGCGCGCCAGTGTCGCCAGATGCCAGAGCGCGTAGGGCGCAAGAATCGACCCGCGATTTAAAACCGCCATGTAGTGCGCTTGGGCTTCTGCATAACTGCCTTTGCGTTCGGCGAGCCTGCCGAGCAGATAATCGTAATTATTTGCCGCGAAAGCTTGCGGGTTCGCGGCACGAAGCTCTCTGGTTAAAGATTCAGCGCGGTCAAAATCCCGCGCCTCCATTGCCGCGCGAATTTCCCGGGCTTTGGTTTGAATATTCTGGGCATTGGCTTGCAATGCAAAACCGCCAAACGTTAGCAGCAAAAACAAAACGCAAAAACGAAACATGCTGACCTCTTGATTAAACATTGTTTTCGATTATCCCACTCTGAGATTGACCGCAGCAAGCAGGCGTTGCTTGTTGAATTCCGGTGATTGTAATGCAGGGTGTTTCATTCATCTCATCAATCCAAGAACCCTGCTTTGCCGCATCAGTCCGGCTATGAAATAATGGCGATGGGTTCAATCTGAACAGTAGTTTGACCATCGGGTTTTAGAGGAGGCAAAAGTTTGAAATACAAAATTTCTCTTTTATTTTTGCTCATTGCCGGTTTGTTGAGTAACCATCCAATCGCTGGTTTTGCAAATTCCGAAACTCAGGTTAAACGCCCGCGAACCGACGCTGATTATCGCCTTTCGACATTAAAAGAAATCAACACGATTGAACCCAAAGCCAGTCTATTGCCTTTCAAAGTCAAAGTGAATTTCACCGGTTCGACGCGCCCCATCGCGCCATCCGCCAGAGAATTGATTCGCCGTTGGGCGAATTTACATGCCGGTAGCCCAGACCATTACATCGTGCCTTATGATACAGAAATGTTATTTGTTGAAGGCAGTACGGAGCATTGGTTGGTGATCAACAAAAACCTGCTGCCGAAATTTCAGGAAAGCGTTAAGCAAGGCGAAGCGGTTGAACTCTACCTGCTTCGTATGGGTGAGACTGCCACAAATGAAAAGCCCGAATGGCTCTGGCTGGTCGAGCGATTTAAAGAAGTAAAATAATTCATTTGCTAAAGAGAGACACAAAGCTGTAATGAGTGGAAAAGATAAAAAGCACATCAAAGCGGGAATCGAAGTTGATATTGTGCTCAAACAAGATCAACGAAGCGGCAAAACCACACGCGGGATTGTCAAAGACATTCTCACCAAATCGGCTTTTCACCCGCACGGCATCAAGGTGCGGCTGGAGAGCGGCGCTATCGGTCGAGTCAAAGAAATTATCAGCGATAATTCATCATCGCTTCAGTAAAAATGCGGCGCTTTGCAAGCGAAAGGCTCAGAAACGATTTAAGGCAAGTCGCAAGTTTTCCTTTTCCTGAGAATTTCTCAATCGCAAAGCGCCGGCTACACGGGGACTATAAAAATTTACTGAACGCAGCTTTCGCGCCTATTCCGGCGCGCCTTCAATGATGCTGTAAGGCGACGGGGTTTCAACAATGCGCGTCAGGCGGAAACCCGCGGCGGCAAACAGTTCACGATACGCTTCGGCGGCGCGTTCGACGCCGCCCGGTGAAACCAGCATTTCAAGGTCAAGGAGTTTGCTGTAATGCGGGTCGTTACCTGCGGGAACCACAGTTTCAACGACTAAGATTTTGCCGTCGCGCCGAATGCCTTTGCGAATGTTTCGCAAAATCGCAATAGCCTGCTCATCATCCCAATCGTGAATGATGTGTTTCATAATATAAGCATCAGCATTTGCCGGAACCGATTCAAAGAAATTGCCCGCTACGGTTTCAACGCGCTCACCGACGCCTTCGCGTTCAAGTAATGCGGGCGCTCCGGCAATCACCGACGGCACGTCAAAAAGCACGCCTTGCAGTTCAGGGTTGGCTTTTAAAATTTGCGCGAGCAAATAACCGTGCCCGCCGGCAATATCAACCAAAGTATTGAAGCCCGAAAAATCATATGACCCGACAACCACGGGGGCTGTGCCGACGGACATATCGGTCATGGCGCTATTGAAAATTTCCGATTGGGTTGTGTGGGTCGCAAAATAATCAAACACTTCCGCGCCGTGAACATATCCCCACGCGGTTTTACCGGTCTTGACGCTTTGCAACAATTCACCCCAAACCTGCCAGTGCCAGTTTTCGCCCATAAAAATGGCGCCGTTACGAAATGAGGTCGGCGCGTCTGAACGAAGCGGTTCGGCATAAGGCGTAAGCGCAAAAACTTTCGGGTCGGTTTCTTGAAAAACGCCGATGCCCGCAAGCGAGCGTAACACGCGATAAAGCGCGCGCTCGTGGGTTTTCGTCGCTTCTGCCAGTTGGCTCACGGTTTGTGGCTTTTCCGCGAGCAGGTCGGCGATTCCAAGTTTTGCCGCAACGTAGAGCGCCTGCGTCATCAGTGCGCTGAATGCGACTTGTACGAGATAAGCTTCCGCCGGGATTTCCGGTGTTGATGCTTGCTGATTTGCCGTTGTCATTTTCTCCCTCGTATGAATAAACTCAGGATGAAAAACTCGGTTTGTTTTGCGCCCAAATTTTTCATCTGTCCCTTAACGCGAGGAAACTTGAAAAAATGAATCACAAAAAATTTAACGGGTGAAAATTTTTAAATGAACTTCGTTTGAGCTAAAGCGACGTTACGGATTCTGCCAAGCGATTAAATGTGTTGCTAAATAACCTCATCGAAGCAAGTGCTGTAGATTTTCTTGGCGTTGCCACAGTAAGTATCAAGAGATATATTGGGAGCATCAGTAGGAAATAGGTACGAAAGGATAAAGCTGCATGGCTAGTTCAAAATTAGAAAGCAGAGTCGCTATTTTGGAAGCCGAATTGACCCGTTTAAAAAATAAAATCGAAACGATTGAAAGACCTGCTCAGCCCTGGTGGGAAAAAATAGCCGGAACCTTTGCTGATGACCCGATCTATGACGAAGCGATGAAAATGGGACGTCAATATCGAAAATCACAAAAACCCAAATCCACAAAGTTGCGAAAAGACTAAGATGATTATCTTAGATACAGACCATATCAGTTTATTAGAACGTGGCAGTTCCTCTGAATCTCACCGTTTGCAACACCGTCTCAGCGAAATTAACTTTGACGAAGTGGTGACAACCATTATTACCTTTGAAGAACAAATGCGGGGATGGATGGTGTATCTCGCCAAGGCTCGTTCACTTAATCACGAGGTCGAAGCCTATCACCGTCTCAATCGTCACATCGAAAATTACCGAACCATACCGGTTTTAGAGTTTGACAACAAAGCGGCTGAGGAATTTCAACGGCTACAAAAATCTCGCATAAGGATTGGCACAATGGATTTAAAAATTGCAGCTATCGTGCTGGTCAATAATGCGACGCTGCTTTCAAGAAACTTAAAGGATTTTAATCGTGTACCTAATACACCGTTTTCTAAGTTTTTACGTCTTTTAGTCATTTAGTTTTATCATGAAAAAAGAACATATAAAACTAAGCGAAAAAGATGAGAGTTATTTGACAGCCCTGATCAGCAAAGGTCAACAAAAGGC
>JBFMDH010000026.1 GCA_040754075.1 Acidobacteriota bacterium | reverse complement strand
GCAGGCACTGAGCAAATTCGCGCAAGCGCCACAAGCGATTTTGTCGTTGTGCAGCCTACCAGAGGAACTGGCTTGGGCTGCCTGAGCGCGTGTTTTTGAAATATCATTTTCTTGAAAGCTATATATTTTCCGAATACCCTGTGCTGAAAAAAACTTGTCGAGTTTGCCTCATTGAATCCGCGAAGTGGAAAGCTATGGCGAAACGTAGTAAAGTGCCGCATTGATTTATCACATTCCTAATTGGAGGTCTCATGGAACGTCGCGATTTCTTAGCAACCGGACTGACATTCAGCGCCGCCTGTATGGTACAGCCCAACAGTTCAACGAACGAAGCAAATAAGGAAACGATTATGGCAGACATTCCAAAACAGGCAAAAATTTTGTTTGACGGCAAAGACCTTTCGCAATGGGTGTCACGCAAAGGCGGCGACGCCAAATGGAAAATCAAAGATGGTTATATGGAAGTCGCGCCCGGAACCGGCGACATTTATACCAAAGAAGTTTTCGGCGATTGCCATCTGCATGTCGAATTCTGGCTGCCTTTGATGGCTGATAAAACCGGACAGGCGCGCGCCAACAGCGGCGTCTATGTGCAGGGACGCTACGAAGTGCAGGTGCTTGATTCCTACGGACTACAGTCCAAAGACAATGATTGCGGCGGCATCTATAAAATCGCCGCGCCGCTTGTGAATGCCTGTCGAAAACCCGAAGAATGGCAAAGCTATGACATCGCCTTTCGCGCGCCGCGACTCGAAAGCGATGTGGTAAAAGAAAAGCCGCGCATCACCGTCTTTCATAACGGCGTGATGATTCATAACAATCTGGAAATTCCATTCCTCACGGGCGGCGCGCTCGACAATGATATGCGAAAACCGGGTCCTTTACTTTTGCAAGACCACCATGACCTGGTGCGTTATCGCAATGTCTGGGTGATGCCTTTTTAGCGCCTTCAGATTGTAGCAGGCAGGTAGTTTTATCAGTGAACCGGCATGTTACGGTAAGCAATACGGGCAATACTTTTTTAGTATCCATCCAACTTATCTGAGACAATTTAATCATTATGAGCCAAGTTGTTAATGCACCAAAACCTTTAGCCGAGGTTGTCAGACCGACAACCATCATCGAAGCGCCGCGACTCGCTAAGCGTTTAGGCGTCAAGCTCACCATCGCCAGCGAGACCTTTCAATTCACCGGCAGTTTCAAATTCCGCGCCGCTTATAACCTCGTCGCCAAAATCGCACAACAACGCATCATCACTGCATCGTCCGGCAATTTCGGACAGGCAATGGCATATGCCTGCAAATTGCTCGGCAAATCCTGCATCGTGGTGATGCCCGAAACCTCTGCCCAGGTGAAGATTGATGCAGTGCGCGAATTTGGCGGCACGGTCGATTTAGTCAATGTGCGCGTCAAAAGTCGGGCAGTGCGTATCGAAGAGCTGGCGAATGAATACCCGGATGCTTATATCGCCAGCGCCTATGATGACCCGCTGGTCATTGAAGGCAATTCGAGCCTGGCGCGTGAACTGGCGGCAATGCCTCGCGCTTTTGATTTCGTCATCGCGCCGGTTGGCGGCGGCGGACTGACATCAGGATTGATTAATGGCTTTCGCGAATCCGGTTCACCAACCAAAGTCATCGGCGCAGAACCGTTAATCGCAAATGACGCGGCGCGGTCACTACGCGAAGGTTATATCGTTACCAACGAGCAGGAACCACAAACCATTGCCGACGGCACGCGCACCTTGAGTATCGGCAAGCACAACTGGGCGATTTTGCAAAATGGCATCGCAGCGATTGTCGAAGTTCCCGAAGAAAAGATTAAAGAAGCCCTGCGTCTGCTTTTCACCTATGCCAATCTCAAGGTTGAACCGACTGGCGCATTGAGCGTTGCGGCGGTGCTGACTGACCCCTCACGTTTTGCCGGTCAATCGGTGTGTTGTGTGGTAAGCGGCGGCAATGTCGATGCGGCGGTTTACGGAAAAATTTTGGCGGGCGAATAAAAAATCACAGAGGCATCAAAGAAGCGGGAGTTATAAACTGCCTAATTTCCCGCTTGCTTTAACACCTCTGTGTTATGAAAACGTTGAGAAAAATTCTTTTAGAAAATTTTCTTGCGTTCAGTGCGATTCTTGTACAGCCAGACTCCGGTTGCAGCGCCTGCGCCAATGACTGCGCCCAGGACTGCACCCTTTTTACCGTTCACGACTGCGCCAGTCGCAGCCCCAGCGCCGGCACCAATGCCGATCACTGTTGCTGCGCCACCCGCGCCCGGCATCCAGCGGTTCTTCTTTTCATAATTGATGATTCCCGGTCCATCAAGGATGTTGATTCTGCCATCGCCAACCCTGATGCCATTTTTGTCGCGTCGTACCCAACGCCCTTCTCCGTTTTGCGCCAGCGCTGGCACCGCCAGACAAAACAGAGCAATGACCAGAGTGAGACTCATGAGTTTGTTTCTCATTACTGTCCTCCGAAGGATGGTGTTTGGTTCATAAGGTCGAGCCGGGATTGCTCGACACTGATTCCCGAATTCTGGATGTTTTTCAAACTCGCGACGTTGCCATCATTTTTTTGAAAGGTTTTTTAAGAAGAACGAACCACCGAGACACTGCGAGAAATGAAGAGGTGTGGAGGTGAAAAGGTGAAGAGGTGATGCCGTCAATCTCGGTTTTTCTTGGCTTTCTTTTTTCTCTCTGAGCCTCGGTGGTGAATTTTCTTTCAGCCCAAACAAAAGAGCCGAAAGATTTTTGCAAATCCTTCGACTCTTAAATTCAAGCAAGAGAGGCTTGCTCTGTTTCAACAAAACTACTTGGCGCGAAATACTGCTTTGGCGTAATCGCGGTTCATTCGCGCAATGAAATCGAGACTGATTTCTTTCGGGCATACGGCTTCGCATGAACCCGTAACCGTGCAATTGCCGAAACCTTCTTTATCCATCTGCTCGACCATATTGAGCACGCGGCGGTCACGTTCAGCCTGACCTTGCGGCAACAATCCCAAATGCGAAACCTTTGCCGACACAAACAACATCGCCGAAGCGTTTTTGCAAGCCGCGACACACGCGCCGCAACCGATGCACTGTGCCGCATCCATTGCCAAATCGGCATTTTCTTTGGCAACCGGAATCGCATTGCCATCGGGGGTGCCGCCGGTTGAAACCGAAACGAATCCGCCGACTTGAATGATGCGGTCAAACGCTGAACGATCAGTGACCAAATCTTTAACCACCGGAAACGGCGTCGCGCGCCAGGGTTCAATAGTAATCGTGTCGCCGTCGCTGAAAAATCGCATGTGCAACTGACAGGTTGTGGTTGCGCCGAGCGGTCCGTGGGCTTTACCGTTAATCACCAATGAACACATTCCGCAAATCCCTTCACGGCAATCATGGTCAAAAGCAATCGGGTCTTCGCCTTTGACCGTCAGTTCTTCATTGATAATGTCGAGCAATTCCAAAAATGACATGTCCGGCGAAACATTTTTCGCATCGTAATCGACGAATTTGCCTTCGCTTTTTGAGTCTTTTTGTCTCCAAACACGCAATTTCAAATTCATAGTTTTTTCGCTCATCGCTATTCCTCAGAGAGTCGCGGTCAAAGACCGCTCTTTCAACCACCGGCTAACTATTTTTGCGATGGTTTCTATTTATCACGTTGATTTACTTATAACTCCTCTGCGTCATGTGAACTTCTTCGTAAACCAACGACTCTTTGTGAAGTTCAGGCGCACTGCCTACACCTTTGTACTGCCAGGCGGCAACATAAGAATAATTTTCATCATCGCGTTTCGCTTCGCCGTCTTCGGTTTGATGCTCTTCGCGGAAATGTCCGCCGCACGATTCATTGCGATGCAAGGCATCGGTGACCAACAGTTCGGCGAATTCCATAAAATCGGCGACCCGGCCGGCGCGTTCCAATGCGGGATTGAGTTCATCGGCATCGCCGAGCACGTTGAGGTTTGTCCAGAACTCTTCTCTGAGTTCCGGTATGCGTTGCAACAATTCTTTGAGTCCCGCTTCGTTGCGCGCCATGCCGCATTTTTCCCACAGCATCTTGCCGAGTTCGCGATGGAAATCATTGACCGTGCGTTTGCCTTTGATAGAGAGGAATTTTTTAATGCGGTCGTTGACCTCCTGTTCGGCTTTTTTGAACTCTTCGTGGTCGGTCGAAACTTTGTTCTGTTTGACCGATGCAAAATGATTGGTGAGCGTATAAGGCAAAACGAAATAGCCGTCAGCCAAGCCCTGCATCAAAGCCGATGCGCCAAGCCGGTTCGCGCCGTGGTCTGAGAAATTCGCTTCACCGGCAACAAACAAACCCGGAATGTTGCTCATTAAATTGTAATCGACCCACAAGCCGCCCATCGTGTAATGCACCGCCGGGTAAATGCGCATCGGACGTTGGTAAGCATTTTCACCGGTGATGCGTTCATACATCTCGAATAAATTGCCGTATCGCTCTTCGATTTTATCTTTGCCGAGTCGTTTGATTGACGCGGCAAAATCGAGATACACGCCGCGTCCGCCGGGACCGACGCCGCGCCCGTCATCACAGGCTTCTTTGGCAGCGCGCGAAGAAATATCGCGCGGCGCAAGGTTGCCGTAGCTTGGATATTTTCTCTCTAAATAATAATCGCGGTCTTCTTCGGGAATCGTATTCGGGTCTTTGGCGCAATCTTCCTGGCGTTTGGGAACCCAGACGCGCCCGTCATTGCGCAACGATTCCGACATCAGAGTGAGTTTCGATTGGTGGTCGCCGCTTACAGGAATGCAGGTCGGGTGAATCTGTGTGTAGCAAGGGTTCGCAAAATACGCGCCTTTTTTATAAGCGCGATAGGTCGCCGTCACGTTGCAACCTTGCGCGTTGGTCGAAAGGAAAAAGACGTTGCCATAACCGCCTGTCGCCAGCACTACGGCATCACCTGCGTGTAATGAAATCGCGCCAGTGATTAAATCGCGAGCCACGATGCCTTTTGCCCAACCATCGACTAAAACCAAATCCAGCATCTCGGTGCGCGGGTACATCTTCACGGTGCCAAGTCCAATTTGTCGGGCTAACGCCTGATATGCGCCAAGCAATAATTGTTGCCCCGTTTGTCCACGCGCATAAAAGGTGCGCGAGACCTGCGCGCCGCCGAAACTGCGATTATCGAGCAAGCCGCCGTACTCGCGGGCAAACGGCACACCTTGGGCGACGCATTGGTCGATGATGTTGACGCTGACTTCGGCTAAGCGATGGACGTTCGATTCACGGGCGCGAAAATCGCCGCCTTTGATGGTGTCATAGAACAAACGATAAACACTGTCGCCATCATTGCGATAATTTTTCGCGGCGTTGATGCCGCCCTGCGCGGCGATGGAATGGGCGCGACGCGGGCTGTCTTGAAAACAGAAGGCTTTGACGTTGTAGCCCAGTTCAGCAAGCGACGCCGCAGCCGAGGCACCGGCGAGTCCCGTGCCGACTACGATAACATCGAATTTGCGTTTATTCGCAGGATTGACGAGCTTTTGCTCTTTCTTATAATTCGACCACTTTTCGGGAAGCGGTCCTGATGGAACTTTTGCATCCAGACTCATAGTTTTAACCTTATTTTACAAGCCCCAGTAAAATTGCAATGGGTATTGAACAATTGCCAAGAAAAATAACCAGCGCCGAAATTTTCGCAAACCGATCAATGGCGTTGGCGAAGGCGCGCTTTTTCCAACCGAGCGATTGAAACATGGCGCTGACACCGTGGCTGAGGTGCAATGCCAGTAATCCCATGCATATCAGATAAATCATGGCAATGCCGGGATTGGAAAAACCGTTGACCATCATGCGGTAAACATCGTGGCGGCCTTCAAGGTCGGTGAATCCCATGCCTTCGGGTTGAACCACGCCAACCGTGAAATGCAGCAGGTGAAAGACGATGAATGCCAGAACAATCAAGCCGCTGAAGGTCATGGCTTGCGAAGCGAAACTCGCGCCGTAGAGTTTCGTCGAATCATAACCTACGGGGCGCGCTCGCCGATTTTCTCTTACCAGTTGCACAACCGTAATGATGTGCAACAGGGCAAGAACCAATAAGCCGATGCGCGCGGGCCACAGGATTTCGACATTCGATTGTAGAAAATGACCGTAAGCGTTAAGCGGTTCCTTGCCCAGGTAAATTTGCAGGTTGCCCAGCATATGACCAATCACGAAAAGAAAGAGCAACATTCCGGTGATTGCCATAATGTATTTTTTGCCAAGTGAAGATTGAAAGATGCGTTTTAGAGCTTTCATTTGCGAAATCCGTCAGAAGATTTTATTCGGGCAAATCAACTTTGCTTCCGACTTCAGAGTGTAACGAGACGGCAGATTTGCTCAAGTCGTGTGCCCGGTTGAAAAAATGGAGTGAAAGGTTAGCAATAAATCCGCCAGATGTAAAATTCAAACCGCTAATCTTTTGCATCGGATTTCTTAATCAACCGCTGTTTTGACGATTGTTTTTAATCACCAGCCTGACCGGGAACGAGAGCATCGAGATTTCGTACCCTCGCTCAGGGTCAAGCTACCGACACCAATATTGCCTTCAACCCCAACTCTGTTTTACACTGCTCGCGCATACACTCCGGCTTTTCATCGCGGGTCATTTCATTTCATAAACCATCATCGGGAGAATTCAATGAAACGTTTACCCGCAAAGGCTATTTTATCCGCGCCTCCTCAACAGCGGTTTAATCGTTACGGGCAAAAATTGATTTTAGGTTTATTCATCGTCGCCGGTTTTTGTTTGTTATTTTCCAATCGGCGCGTATCCGGCGATGACGGCTTAGACCAACAACTGCGCACCGTGCTTGCCAATCACAATTTTACCGGGCGCATTGAATCGACGCTTGAAGCGCGGCTCGGTCGTCCAATCAATCGCAAACTCGCCAACGTCGGCAACCTGCTTTATTACGACGCCATTCTCGGCATCAAAAAAGATAACGCCTGCGCCGCTTGCCATTCGCCGACCACCGGCTACGCCGATACCCAATCCATCGCCGTCGGCATAGACAGCAACGGCTGGGTCAGTCAACGCCGTTCGGGTCCGCGCAATCGTCGGCGTTCGCCTTCGACCTTAAACGCCGCTTTTTATCCGAAAGCCATGTGGAACGGGCGTTTTGAATCGCTATCGGGCGATCCCTTCGATAACCGCGCAGGTTTTAAAATGCCTGCGCCCGAAGGCATGAATTTGTCTTATTTTTCGCACCTGCTCGCAGCCCAAGCCTGTATGCCGGTGACCGACCGCGCCGAAATGGTCGGCTTCAAATTCGCCGGCGATAATTTTGCCATTCGCGAAGAACTCGCCAGCCGCGTCAACGCAATCAAACGCTACCGGAAATTATTCGGCAAAGCGCTGCCCGAAGTGCGCGACGGCGCGCCTATCACCTTCGATATGATTGCCAACGCGATTGCCGAATTTGAACTGACGCTGACCTATGCCAATGCGCCGATTGACCGTTTTGCGCGCGGCGAGGTGGCGGCAATGAGCGAGGATGAAAAACGCGGCGCGTTGCTGTTTTTCGGCAAAGCCAAATGCGTCGAATGTCACGCGGTTTCGGGCGCGACAAACGAGATGTTCAGCGATTTCGAGCCACACGCCATCGGCATTCCGCAACTTGTCCCTGAAATCACCAACGCCACTTTCGATGGCGCGGCAGCCAACGAAGATTATGGCTACGAACAGGTGACCGGCAATATCGCTGACCGTTATAAATTCCGCACCTCGCCTTTGCGCAACATTGCCGCGCAACCGACCTTCTTTCACAACGGCGCATTCACCAGCATCAAAGGGGCGATTCTTCACCATTTGAATGTATTCGCATCGGCACGCAACTACGACCCCGCCGCCGAAGGTCTGCCCAAAGATTTGCGCTACCTTGGTCCCATCGAACCGGTGCTCACACAGGTTGACCCGGTACTGGTTACGCCGATTGAACTCACCGATGAAGAGTTTCGCCAATTGCTTGCCTTCGTGCGCGACAGTTTGATGGATGAGCGCGCCAAATTCGCCAATCTCATCAAATCGAAACCCGACGCGGTGCCCAGCGGACTCAAACCTTTTTTCTATGAGTATCCGTGAGACTTTGTGGCGTTGAAGCGTATTTGAAAATAGCCGAGTAACGGTTTGGTTTATCGCTTGCGACTTCTATTCGTTCGGCGGGTAACTGCCACCAAGTCACCAATGACACCAGAGTTCACGAAAGGTCTTTATGTTGCCTGGTGACTTGGCGGCAAAGAAGTGGGTCGCCCGATTTGCAGAGCAGTTAGATAAATGCCAGGTGTTAAAAATGCCCGTTTTTATTGCGGTCTTCGCAAGCGGCGAATCAACGCGCGCCCAACGCCGATGATGCGTTCATTGGGTTCAAGCATACGCGGCCCATACTGCGTTAAAAGATAATCGGGCGCAGAAGCGATGCCGAGCCGCGTCTGACCGTCTTCTTCGATTAACACGATGTCTTCGGCTTCGGGTTCTTCGCCAAGCGCAATCAAAATAATATCGCCTTCAAGCAAACTACGCTCATACCAGGCGGTGTTGACCTCTACGCATTCATAATCGCCTTCAGCAATGTTCAACACGCGCACGGTGACATCTTCGTCATCGATGTAGAGTTGGCGGCGGCGATTTTCGCTGGCTTCCAGTGAATCATCAGCAGACATTTTTTAATTCTCCGAAAAAATTGGGGTGATTAATTCAATATGTGCAGGTAACATTCTGTCAACGGGGTTTGGTGATGAGTGTGCAGATTTGGCGCAATTTGGAAAATTTAATTCTGGTCGCAGGTCATGCGATTTACATTTCGGAAAATTCCGACAATCCGCAAGCTGACAGCAACTGGATTTTACAACCCTTTCAAACCGGCGAGCCGCCATTTTATATTGAACATATTCAATGCGGCGTTGAACTCGCAAGCCGCGACGCGCAAGCCTTGCTGGTTTTTTCCGGCGGGCAGACGCGCCATGAAGCCCACACAAAAAGCGAAGCCGAAAGTTATTTACGTTTAGCCGAACATTTCAACTGGTGGGAAAAAGTTGATTTAAAAGGGCGCGCGACCACCGAAGAGTATGCCCGTGATTCGTTTGAAAATCTGCTCTTTTCAATTTGCCGTTTCCGCCAGTGCGTGGGCAAATACCCGCAACACATCACCATCATCAGTTGGGCATTTAAAGCTCGACGGTTTGAGTTGCATCGCGAGGCTATCGGTTTTCCACTATCGCAATTCACCTTCATCGGGGCAAACAATCCGGTTGATTTAGCAAGCGCCGAACAGAATGAACAATCGGTTACTGCGGCTTTTTCGACCGACCCTTATGGCTACGGCGAATCAAAAGAAAATAATCTGCTTGGCGATAAACGACGCGCCCGCAATCCGTTCAATCGCGCGCACCCTTACGCTGAGACCTGCCCTGAACTGGCAGGACTTTTAACCCATCGCAAAACCGGTTTGTATGCGGGCGAGTTGCCCTGGTCGGCGCAAAAAAGCCTTCAAACCTAGGGTGTTTACTCTTCGCCCCAAGCCCGTCGAAGCCTGTGTTAATCAAACAAACTTGAGGCTTGAAGTAAGCGCCGTCATGCAGCTTTTTTAGCCGCAATCGCCTGATGGTTTGAAGGCTTTTCTGCAAAAGGCGTCGCGCCTTTCACATTCTGGTTCACCACTCGTCACTTCACAATAATCGTGCCCGCCATATCCTTGCCGCCGGTGTCGCCGTGAAAACCGCAGTGATAGGCGTATTTTCCGGCTTTTGTGAAAGTGAATTCAAAACTCTTATCCGCTGTGAGCACATCCGATTTGAACGCGCCGCTATCGGATTCGACGGTATGGCGTCCCTCTTTGTTATAGAAGACGACGGTTGTGCCTCGGGCTACGGTCAGAGTCTTCGGAGTGAAATTAAAATTGGTAATCGTGATGGTGACTTTTTTTCCCGCGCCTGCGGGCTTGGTTTTCGCCTCAACGGCAATCCACGAAACTGCACAAACGAATAAAGCGGCAATTAAAAACTTTTTCATTCTGGTTTAGCTCCTCCGAAATCTGAATTTCAATCAATGATTCTTCTGATTTACGGAAAAAAGGTCGGATGAGATTTCTCTCCGACCTTATTTATTTGAATTTTCATTGATTGACGGCGATGGCGCGAATCAATTCATTTACGCCTAGGGTGCCAATCAACATTGCCGAACCATTGACCAGGTTGATGCGATAAAATTTGGAAACCGCTTCACCCTGTAGGGTGAGTGCCGCAAAGCCCGCGTTGTCACAACCGAAAATGTCAAAGCCCGCGAGGTTCGTTGTATCCAAACCCAAACTGCCTACGGTATTCAGCGTTCCATTGTTGGGCGGGTTTTGAATCAACAGCGCATCCAATTCCGAATCGATGTTATAAAGCGTTGTCGTCGTCGTCCCGGCAAAATTGTTAGCATAAGCTGAAGCGACAATGTTGGGGTTTCTCGCCGCATTCACATCCGTACTGGCAAAGGCGAGCGTGCCATCAACGGCTGCCACATCGCCGGTGTCGGGTTGCAATCTGAGGTTCTGGTCAGCGTCACTGGTCACACGAATACGGTCGGGCACCGGATTGAAATCAAAACCGAATTCCGTCCCGGTCAACGCTGTACTGAAAGGCGCTATCGGTCTCGGGGTAACTTTCGTATTTTTGAGGTTGATGATGTAAACGGTTCCGGTGCTGCCGAGCGCATAGAGTTTGCCATTTGCCGGGCGAAAATCTATGCCCAGAATCGTTTCGCCGCTTTTCAGTCCCCTGATGCGTCTGAAACCGGTTATCGTCGTCGGGTCATCGGAATCAAAGGTCAACAAATTGTTATTCACCGTAACCGCAAAAACGGTTAAAGCGGCGCGCGGCGCAACGGTTATATCGCGTATCGTAACGCCATTGCCGATGCCGCCAACCAGCGTTGCCGCGCCCGATGTCAAATCAATCGTGTAAAGGTTTGAGGCGGTCGTTCCGGCAGGCGTTAAAGATGCAAAGGCTCTGGTGCTGCCGGCGGCAATGTCAAAACCGACGGCATCACCGGTATCCACGCCGAGATTGCCAACGGTCACCAAGGTGCCGTTATTCGGTGGGTTTTGAATCGCCAGCACATCCAAAGTCGAATCAATGGCATATAGTGTTGTCGTGGTCGCTCCGGCAAAATTATTGCTGTAGGCAACGGCAACCACATTGGGGTCAGCGCCGGCGTCGCGGTCAGTTGCGGCAAAGGCGAGATTGCCATCAACAATTGTGACTCCGGTATCGACATTGATGCGCAAATTCTGATTGGCATCGCTGACGACGCGCATTCTATCGGGCACCGGATTGAAATCAATGCCGAACGTCGTGCCGTTAATGCCGGTGTTCAACACGCCGGTCAATCGCGCAAAACCTGTGGTTGAGTCAATGATGTAAAGCCGGTTTTGATTGCTTAAAGCGTAAATCTCTTTAAGGGCGGGGCGATAATCGATTCCCAATAAAAATTCACCTGCAAGCAGTCCGGTGATTGGTGTGGTGGCGATGAGGGCACCGGGCACGTCACTATTAAAACGAATAAGATTATTGTCTGTGGTCAATCCGAAAATGGTTTCTCCGCAAACCGTCGCATTGCGCGGAATCGGTGGCGGCACGGTGGTTTGGGCATTAGTTAAAGAAAAGCTAACGGCGCTGAGAATCAGGCAGAGCAGGGTAATCGCGGTATATTTTTTCATTATGATAAAACTCCTAAAGCAGATTTTTTAGCCAGACCTATCCTTGAGACTGTTCGCCAGTCTGTTGATGAGTTATTCAGTTCCTATATTTTGAGATGTAATGTCGCTTCTGTTTTCTTTAAGCTCTTTCTTTAAATTTATGGTTGTTTTTAATTTTGAGTAATCACTCTTTCTGAACTACGCTTGCCTCGCAAAAACGGTTTTGTAAGGCATTTCAAAATTTGAAGTGCCTCGCACAGGTCTGTAGAATTTCTGTTTATGAAGCAGCCGTCGTATGTCAAGTTATTGGAATCGGGCGAACTCGCCGAGCGCGTCAAACAGTTGATGCAGATGCTCGAAAAATGTCGCGTCTGCCCGCGCGATTGCGATAACAATCGTCTGCAAGAGGAACTTGCCGCCTGTTACGCGGGACGCTTGCCGATTGTCTCTTCCTACACGCCGCACTTTGGCGAAGAACCGGCGCTCAGCGGCACACATGGCGCGGGCAATATTTTTCTGGGGCTTTGCAATCTGCGTTGTGTCTATTGTCAAAATTATCAAATCAGCCAGACCTTCAAAGAGCAGCACAAAAACGAGATTTCTTTTGAGCGGCTTGCAGAAATTTTTCTTGAACTCGAAGCGCGCGGCTGTCACAACATCAACTGGGTATCACCTACGCATTTTGCGCCGCAACTCGCACAATCTCTGCTGCTTGCCGCCCGGCGTGGTCTGCGTTTGCCGGTGGTTTACAATACCAATGCTTATGACGCGGTTGACGTGTTGAAACTTTTTGACGGCATCGTTGATATCTACCTTCCCGATTTGAAATACAGCGATAATCAGATGGGGCGCGAGTATTCAAAAGTAAATGAATACGTTGAACATTCACGCGCCGCGCTGAAAGAGATGTTTCGACAAACCGGCGATGAGTTGATTTATGACGAGAACGGCTTACTTAAACGCGGATTGGTGATTCGCCTGCTGGTTTTGCCCAATGACATTGCAGGAATTTACGAGTCGCTCAAATGGATACGCGAAGAACTGTCGCCCAAAGTCGCCGTCTCTTTAATGGCGCAATATTTTCCGACCAACAAAGTCACACTGGAACGCTATACATTGATTTCAAGAAAAATTCGCTGGAGCGAATGGCTCGAAGCCATCGACCATATGGAAACCCTCGGTATGGAAGAAGGCTGGTTGCAAGATTTTGCCAGCGCCGCCGAATATTACCGTCCCGATTTCGGAGATGCAAAAACGCCATTTAAAGATATTATTGATTTTCAGAATTCCTGAATCGGTGATAAGCTATAGTCACCATTAAGGTCTGCTTGTGAATGGTGAACGGATTGCTGAGTTACAATTTAGATAACCATAATAAAAAAACGGCAGCAACAACATTAAAAATTAAGTCCATCAACCGCCTCACACAAATTTAAATTAGAGACAACGAGCGATTTGCTCGATTGACAGCTATGGAAAAGTCACAATCAAGGTTGGGTAAAAATTTATTTCCTGTGAATGCAGAGGTCGAAAACTTCAAGGATTATTATCGTTTTTTCAATCTCTCTACGGATTTGCTTTGCATCGTCGGGTTTGACGGCGCATTCAAAAAAATCAATCCGGCGTTTGCCGATTTTCTCGGACTCGCGGTTGATGAAATTCACACCAAAAATTCGGCGGAATTCGTCCATCCCGAAGATTTGTCCAAGGTGCAAACCGAATTAAAACGCATGACCGAAGGCAATAATATCGTTTCGCTGGAGATTCGTTTCCTGTCACACGAAGGCTATCGCTGGATTTTATGGAGCGGGATGCCGTTTCCCGATGAAAATGTTTTTTATGCGGTTGGTAAAGACATCACAGATCACCGCCAGATGGAAGAGCAATTGCTCTTTCTCTCATTGGTTGATGAACTCACGGGTCTTTATAACCGGCGCGGCTTTGCCCTGCTTGCCGAAGAGGAGTTGAAACTGATGCGCCGCGCCGGTGGCAACACCTTGATTTTCTTTGCGGACATGGACAGGTTAAAACTCATCAACGATAACTACGGTCATCAGGAAGGCGATTTCGCCATCAAAAAAACCGCCGAGATTTTAAAACAAACGTTTCGCGAAGCCGATATCGTGGCGCGCACCGGCGGCGATGAATTTGTCGTTCTCACCGCCTATTCGATGCCCGAAAATATCGAATCCATCATCGCCCGTTTGCAATCCAAACTGGATGCTTACAATGCTGCCAGCAATCGCAGTTATATTCTGTCATTAAGCATTGGCGCAATCCCCGTCGATATTCACTCCCCCGATTCGATTGATGAATTGATTAATCGAGCCGACCAGTCAATGTACGAACAGAAACATCGCAAACAAACCTGCTCCGACGATGTAGATGAATCATTTATCCCAAGAATGCGAAAGCACGGTTGACCCTGTAAAATTCAATCAACCCCGCAATTTTTTCATTACGCTTTTGTGGTTATTTTTAATGCCGCATCACTGATGAAGGCTGTTCAATGTTGGCCTGGCTTACCGCGTTTTCTCCTCTGCCAGACTCTGATAGGCGTGGCGAAAAATCCGAAAGCCTCACGCAGGCGGTTTTCCACATAACGCTCATAAGAAAAATGCAATTTGGCTTTCGGGTTGCGCGTCGAGGTAAACAAAATAAACGTCGGCGGATTGACCGACGCCTGGGTAATGTACATCACGCGAACCGGATATTTGGCATTGGTCGTGGCTTTCGGTTGTTCAAGATTGGCTTCAAAAAAGCGATTGAGTTCCGAAGTCGGAATGCGTTGCCGCCGCGCCTCGAAAGCCTGACGCGCCAGCTCTAATAGTTTGGTCACTCGCTGCCCGCTTTTTGCCGAAATAAACACAATCGGCGCATAATCGGCGAATTTCATCATTTCGCGGATGCGATTTTCATATTGTTTGGTGGTGTAGTTGTCTTTCTCTACGGCGTCCCATTTATTCACTGCGATAATCAAACTGGCACCGGCTTCGTGCGCGTAACCGCAAATCGTGGCATCAAGCGCGGTCGGCCCTTCAACCGCATCAATCATCATCACCGCGACCTGTGCGCGTTCGAGATTTTTGCGCGCCATAATCACCGAGAGTTTTTCCGCCACCAGTTCGGTTTTGCCTTTGCGACGAATGCCCGCCGTGTCAATCAATTTAAATTTCGTGCCGTCGTATTCAATCTCCGTATCGACAGCATCGCGGGTGGTTCCCGGTATCGGCGAAACGATGACGCGCTCTTCACCGGTCAGGCGATTAATGAGCGAAGATTTGCCGACATTGGGACGCCCGACGATGGCAAGGGTCAACTCTTCGGGCTTTTCATCGACCGCTTCCGGCGCAGGCAGCAGTTCCATCGCCGCATCGAGCATATCGCCGATGCCATTGCCGTGTTCAGCCGACACCGGAAAGACCGCTGTAAATCCCCATTGTTCAAATTCCAGCGCATCGGCTTCGACCCGTTGCGAATCTACTTTGTTCGCCGCCACGAACACCGGCTTATCGGTCGAACGCGCCAGTTCCGCGAGTTCTTCATCAAGGGGCGTAATGCCTGCGCGGGCATCGGTGACCAGCATAATCAACGACGCTTCATCAAGCGCGGCGCGCGCCTGGGTCAAAATATTTGCCGGAATCAAATCTTTATCATCGGGAATAATGCCGCCGGTATCAACCAGCCGAAATTCACGCCCGCTCCATTCGACGCGCCCATAAATCCGGTCGCGGGTGATGCCCGGTTCATCGCCGACAATCGAACGCCGCGAGCCGGTCAGGCGATTGAATAACGTCGATTTGCCGACATTCGGGCGACCGAGGATGACGACCGTGGGCAAAGCCCTTTTTTCGGGGCTGACGGTTTCAGGCGCTAGTTCAGCAGCATTTTGTGCTTCAAGGTTTTCCATGTCCATTTTCCTTTTCTATCGAACATTGAATGTTGCCTGTGGATGGCGGCTTTTACAAGCAAGCCTTGGCAAAGTAAGATTCGCGTGATGCCGTTTGCCAAACTCAAGTCTGCATTTGCTAAATCCAAAACTCGCGCGGCGCATCTGGCGCTTGGCGAAATGGGCGAACGTCTGGCGCTTGAGTTTTTAAAAGTGAACGAAGGTTTTGAAATCGTCGCCACCAATTTCCGCGTGCCACTCGGTCGCAGTTTGCGCGGGCAAAAAATCACCGGCGAAATCGACATCGTCGCTTACGATGAAGACACGCTCGTTTTCATTGAAGTTAAAACCCGTTCATCGGATGAACTGTTTGCGCCCGAACGCGCCGTTGATTTACGCAAGCAACGACAAATCGCCCGCGCTGCCCGTCGTTTTCGTCAGTTGATGAAAGTGATGGACGTGCCCCATCGTTACGATGTGGTCACCGTGGTTCCTCAAAAGACCGGGAATAAAATTGACCTCTTGCGCGGTTATTTTGATGAAAGCGTGTTTTTGCGTGGCAAATATTTTAGTGAATAGTCCGGCAAGTCTAGGCGGTTCGCTACGCTCACAGTCCGGCTAGACTCGCTAGACTCGCTAGACTACACTGTATTGAGGAGTTTTGAGAAAATCTCCAGCCTGTGCCAAGAGTGATTCAACCATCGTTGGAGGAATTATGAATTCATTGCAATATCTGCGCGTGGCGGTCGTCGCGCTTTTGGTTTTCGCTTTGCTTGCAGCCGCTTCGTTTTCAAATGTATCGGCACAAAGCGGACGCCAGCCCAATAAAAAGAGTGACGTAGAGAAGAAGACCGACGCGCAAAAGCGTGACGAAAAATCGAAAGCAGGCGACAAGACGCAACCCGATGAACAAGACCCCCTGCCGCCGATTCCCAAAAATCAGAAAGATGAACCGGCGTTGAAATTGTCAACTCAGGTGGTCGGCATTCAAGTGAGCGTCATTGATAAAAAAACCGGGCGTTTGATTCCCGGTCTGGCGAAGAAAAATTTCGGCATTTATGAAGATGGCGTCAAACAGGAAGTGACCAACTTTTCCTCTGGCGATGGTCCCGCAACGGTTGTCTTGTTATTGGATAACAATTTTAGAAATCGTTATTTTACCAACTATTTTGATCCCACTTTCGCGCAGGAAATTTTTCAATCCGCAGCCGGTTTCATTCAACTGTTTATTAAACCGCAGGATTTTGCTGCCGTTGTAACCTTCAGCATGCGCCCGAAAGTCATTCAGGATTTCACCAACGATTCGCAAAGACTTTACGCGGCGATTATGTCCGCCTATCGCGACACCTTGAATTTCAGCGAATCGAATATGTATGACGGGATTTCGTTTGCCCTTTTGGGCGGCAAAGCCTATCAGCTTTATGCCGAAAACGCCGGTGAACAGGAATACGGGGGCTTGCAGGAGGTCGAAGGCAACACGGCAATCGTTTTGATTACCCTGGGCATTGATACTTTCAGCAAACTGACTTTCGATAAAGCCTTGAAGATTGCTTCAAACGGCGGGGTGCCGATTTATACCGTCGGGGTTGGCAATCTGTTCTTCAAGAAATATGAACACCGTTTACCGGACGAAACCCGGCTCACCTTTTTACAAGCCTTCAATCAATTGCGCGCTTTTGCAGAACGCACCGGCGGCTCATATTTCGAGATGACCTTCGAGAGCCAAATCCCGCAAATCATGCGCGCCATCGAAGCCTTGGTTCGCAATCAATATGATGTCGGCTACGTGCCGACCAACACGCGACGCGAGGGCAAAGAGCGCAAAATCAAAATCGAAGTTGACATAGATGGCGACGGTCAACCCGATAACAACAAGGTTGAATTACGCTATCGCAATCGCTATTACGAACCCGACGACAGACCAAAAACGAAGTAGGCAGTAAGCAGTAGGCGGTAGGCAGTTTTCTGTTCTACTGCCTACTGCCCGCTGCCTTCTGCCTACTAGCTAATGACCAATTCCCAACTTGAATCCATCTTCAATGAAGCCTTAAAGCTTTACGTAAAAAAAGAGCCACTGCCGGAACTCACCGCCGAGTTTTATCGCTATACGGGGCTTTCTTCGACGATTCGCCTGCGGCAAGGCAGGGTGTTTGCGCGGGTATCGGATATTTTGCAGGAAGCGCCTGCGGAAATTCTTTTCGCGCTTGCCTGCATTCTCATTGCCAAACTCTATCGCCGCAAAGTCTCGCCCGAACACCAGGCAACCTATCGCACGTATATTGCGAATCCTTTGATTATGGATGCGTCGGAAAGTTTGCGCCGCGAACGTGGTCGTAAACTTACCACTTCGCCGCAAGGTCACGTCTATGATTTATGCGCCATGTTTGATGAGTTGAACGCCAGATATTTTGCAGGCAGGTTGCCGAAGCCCACACTGTCGTGGAGTCAGCGCCCAGCCCGACGCATTCTCGGTCATCACGACAATACGCATAACACCATCATCATCAGCCGCGCGCTCGATACGCCACGCACGCCACGCACAGTTGTTGAATTCGTTCTCTATCATGAAATGCTCCACATCAAACATGAGCGGCAAACCGTAAACGGGCGCAAGGTGATTCACAGCCGCGAATTCCGATTGGATGAAATGCGCTTTGACAAATTTCACGAAGCCAAAAACTGGCTCGAACAGATTGCCACGCCGGTTCGTCGAAGGCGGCGCAGGAAACCGGCGCGTTAATTTTTTCAGCACAACGTTCTTGCGTGCAAAGCGCGCCGCTCCATATAATCACCTCAACCGGGCACATAATCCATTAGCGTAGACTGATTTCACACCGCACAGGAGTTTTCCGAAATGAACCGAGCGTTTTTTGAACCGAGTGAGCCTTCGCTTCTCGATGACCGGAAGACTTTTCGCAAACTCGAATTGAACTTTCGCAAAAATCGCCAGCAAGACAACACACCCGCGATGGATAAACTCGCAGAGGAATTCTGTTACGAAGATTGCGCCAATCAATATTGGAATCCCGAACAATTTTCTCTGCTCTACGGCACGCCGCTCTGGGACGGCGCAACCGCAGCGCAGCGCGTCAAACTCAATCAAATTTACTGGGCGGCTTATTACTCGCAAATTATTTCCGCCGAAATCGCGACGATTTTTTTCAATCAAACGAGCGCCGCAGGGCTTTATGCCCTCGAAGATTTTCGCATCGTTTGCGATACGCTCGACCTTGAAACCATGCAGGAACGCGCCCACATCAACGCTTTCAAAAAAATCGGCGAACAATTTGAAGAAAAGGTTTTCGGCAAGCGATTGTTCACTTATGCGATGCGCGGACCCTTCGTTGAAACCATGATTCATCATCAGACGAACCGCCTGAAAGAATTCTGGCGATGGATTCAACTCAATGCCTTTACTCTGCTTTCGTCGGGCAATGCGTTTATCGGTTGCCAGTATTTTGCTGTGCGCGGGGTGCGGACATTAAATGGCAAACTGATTCAACATCAACTCAGTCAGTTCTACTCAAAAAATGCGGACAAGGAAAATGCGCCGATTCCTGCAAAAATCAGCTATCACCATTTCCTTGATGAATCATTTCATTTCAACAGTTCGACGGTGATTTCACATGATGTTTTGCAATCTCTGAAAAACCCGACGAAGTTTGAAGCCTGGGTTGCCAATCGCGCGCTCAGTGGTTCGCAACATGACCATTATCATTTTTCGACAGCGATTAACGGATTGTTCTGGTACGACCCGGCGCTGTTCGGCAAAGTCTATAAAATTTTGCGTTCGCCGATTTTTGATATGAATGACCGGGAAGCGCGACAGATGATGACCAGGTGTTTTACCCAAGAAAATGACGGTCTGCACCTCAGCGCCCGCAGTCGACAGATAGCGATGGATTCGTATTGCGAATATCTCGCCGACCTTGAATACGTGAATGGCGAAAACAAAGAGATGCGCATTATGCGCCGCAATGCGATTGACAAACATTTGCAAACCAATCGCCGCGAACTTAAAAAGTTTTTCTTGAAGTTGGACGGCTGACTTGATAGCGTGCGAACTCCGACAAAGCCATCCTCCAAAGGAGAACCTCCATCAATGTGCGACCATCAGGAAAATTCCGCCAAACCATTAAGCAGAAGAAAAGTTTTATGCGGGCTTGCCACTGCCGGTTTGAGCCTGCCTTTACTCGAATTGCAAGCTTTCGCTCAAAAGTCCCGCCCCATAGCGCAAAAAACTAATCCGGGTTTGCAAACCATGCTCAGTGCCGCAGAAGCTTTTCTCAATCTGTTGAACGCTGATTTGCAACGTAAAGCGATTTTTCCGCTGGGCAGCGATGAACAATTCAGGTGGCATTACATTCCGACTGCCATCAATGCCTTGCCACCCGCGATTCGACAAAACGCGCACGAGCGAAACGGCGTCAGTATTCAAGAAATGAACAGCGAACAGCGGCTTGCCGCGCACACTTTGTTGCGCAGCGCCTTGAGCACACAGGGCTATCTCAAAGCCACTTCCATTATGTATCTCGAAGAAGTGCTCAGAGAGATTGAATCGACACTGGAGACCGCACCGTTTCTTTCGGCGCGAAATTCCGAGCTTTATTTCTTCGCCGTGTTCGGCACGCCTGCAAAAGATAAGCCCTGGGGTTGGCGCGTCGAAGGTCATCACCTGTCGCTACATTTCTCCTGGGTTTCCAATGAATTGGTCATCGCCATGCCTGCGTTTATGGGAACCAACCCGGCAATTGTTCGTCACGGCACGCATAAAGGTTCGCGCATTCTTGCCGCCGAAGAAGAGTTGGCGCGAGAATTTTTGCAAAGCCTCACCTCTCAACAGACTTCGCAAGTCATCATCGAAGCCATAGCGCCGCAAGACATCATCACCAGGAACGGCCGCAAGGCAACTATTGGTTTGCCGGTCGGACTTGCGGCTTCGCGAATGAATGGCAGGCAGCGCGGAATGCTCATGCGTTTGATTGGCGAGTATGTCGGCAACTTCAATCCGGCGCTCGCCGAGATGCAGCTAAAAAAGATAGAACAGGTCGGCATTGAAAAAATTCACTTTGCGTGGGCGGGCAGCACCGAACGCGGCAAAGCGCATTACTATCGCATTCACAGCCCGAAATGGCTCATCGAATACGACAACACGCAAAATAATGCGAATCACATTCACACGGTTTGTCGTGACCTCGAAAATGATTTCGGTGGGGATGCGCTTCGCCGCCATTACGAAAAAGGCGGGCATCACAGTTGATTGTCGCCGGTTAATCCGGGTTGCGAGTTCATTGAAATGCGCCGGAGGCGCGGATGTGTGGGTTGCCTTCGCCATTGTGCCCTGAAAGATTTGGCTGGCTCATGAATCTGTGGCTTTATCACAGGCTAATCTCCTTTGCCCCTTTGGGGCACTCGGCAACTCGCAATTTGGATTACTTAATCGGCGAACATCCATTGACTATCACATGAATTCGGAAAATGAAAAATATGTCATCTCTTTTGTGCCCGCTACGCATCGGCCTGTACGACTTAAACGCGGCGCGATTTTGTCCGAGCATTTAACAATTGAAAATTCGCCCGTCCTGTTTGGCTGTCGCACAGGCATTTGCGGAACCTGTTTGAGCGAAATCCTCTCACAGACCAACGGCGAACTAGCCGAACCGATGGATGATGAAAAGGAATTGCTCGAGATTATCGCGCCCGACAATCCGCGCGCGCGGCTCATTTGTCAGATTGCGATTTGCGCCGACCTTACCATTCATTATCTGGGAAAGAGTTGATTGGACAGGGATAGACCAGATAAACAGGATAAGCCAAACCATCCTGTTTATCCTGTTCATCCCTGTTTGAATTTTTATGAACCTGAAAGATTTCTGGTACATCGTCGCCGAGTCGAAAGCGTTAACGCGCGATAAGGTTATTGCGGCGCGCGTGCTGGGTGAATGGTTGGCATTGTTTCGCGATGAATCGGGAAATGCGGTCGCATTGGAAGATCGCTGTTTACACAGATGCGCGAGGTTATCGAAACGCAAAGCGCGCGAAGGCAAATTGCAATGCAGCTATCACGGCTGGACTTATAACGGTAAAGGTTCTGTTATTCACGTTCCCAGCGAAGGCGAAAAGCCGAAACCGAAACACGCGGCGCGTACTTTTCAAGTTTGTGAAATAGATGACTATATTTATGCGCGGCTCAGCGATTCGCGAGATGAAAGCCTCGCGCCGTTTCGCATCCCCTTTTACAAAACCAACGGTTGGGCGGCGATTCGTTTGCAAAATCTATTCAAAAACAATGTGACCAATTGCGCAGAAAATTTCGTCGATATTCCGCACACCGCTTTCGTGCATCCGAAAATTTTTCGCGTCACCAAAAACGAACGGCTCACGGCAACCGTGGAGAGAAAAAACGGCAGCGTCAAAGTCGACTATCGCGGCGAACGCGCCAATTTAGGCATTTTTTCGTGGTTTTTGAATGCCACGGGAAAAGAAATCCAGCACACCGATTCATTTTTTATGCCCAATGTGACGAGCGTCGATTACATTTTCAGTGACCGCAGGCGTTTTATCATCACCTCGCAAGCGATTCCGATTGGCGAAGACGAAACCCTGGTCTATACCGATTTGACTTATAATTACGGTGTGTGGAACCGGCTGGCAAAACCGATTATTCGTCGCCAGGCGCAAACCATTATCAATCAGGATATTGAAATTCTCGGCGAGCAAATGGAGGTCATTAAAAAGTTCGGGGCGCAGTTTTCAAACACCGAAGCGGATGTCATTCACGTTTTGATAGAATCGATTCGCGATGCTTTAGCGCGCGGCGAAGACCCGCGCCAGTTGCCCGATAAAACCATTGAAATCGAATTCTGGGTTTGAGGTTTATGATGGTCTTCGCAACATTTTTGATTCTCGCGGCGCTGACGCTTTTGGTTGGTGAGTCGCGGCGCAGTGCGCTCAGTCGCAAGGGCGAAGACTGGGCGCTTGATGCGGCGGGGTTAATCATTCAGGGCATCGTGATTCCAATACTGCAAACCACCTTGATTTATGGGCTTTTTGCCATGCTTTTGCCGCAACTCAAAGGCACACTCGATGTTCATCCGGCGCTGGCTTTCGTTTTGAATTTCATTGGCGTCGATTATCTCTATTACTGGAATCATCGCCTGCTGCATTCAACAACGTTTTGGGATACGCACGCCGTGCATCACACGGCAAAGCAGATGGATTTATTCATCACGTCGAGAAATACGCTGTGGTCGTCGCTTTTGATTGTTTACGTCTGGGTGAACGGGCTTTTGATTTTTCTGTTAAAAGACCCGCGCCTGTTTATTCTGGCAATTTCATTGACCGCAAGCCTTGATTTGTGGCGACACACATCGTTTACCTTCAAGCCGCAATCGCGCTGGCATGGGTTATTCGCGTTGGTGTTGATTACCCCCAATGAACACGCCTGGCATCACAGCCGCACAAAAGCGAATAAAAATTTCGGCGCCAATCTATCAATATGGGACCGGTTGCACGGAACCTATTTTAGTCCCACGCAACTTCCCGAAACTTTCGGCATCGCGTCGGATTTGAATCTGACGCGCAAATTATTTTTCCCGTTCACACCCGGAAAGGTTGCAAATTAAGATGACGCTCCTGGGTCGAATCATCTCATTCTATCCGACGTTTATTCTGCTGCTGGCGTTTACCGATGTCTGTTGGTTCGGCTACCAACCGTCGGTCATTCAACCCGTAGTGTTTCTCATCATCATCTATATCGTGCCGCCGGTGTCTTTGAGAATTCATCAGGCGATTTTTCCTATCAAAGAAACTCGCAGCAATTTAGCCAAACGCCACTATTCGGCATGGTGGGGCGCACATCAAATTCAAGTGCTCTACATCGCTGTGCCGCATCTTGAAGCGTTGCTGAGAATCATTCCCGGAGCCTATAGCGCCTGGCTCAGACTTTGCGGCAGCAAGGTCGGACGCAAGGTTTACTGGACTCCGAATATTGAAATCACTGACCGTTCAATGCTTGAAATCGGCGACCGCGTGGTGTTCGGTCATCAATGCAAACTGCTCGGACATGCGATCACTCCGAAAGGCTCGGCAATGATTTTATTCGTTCGCAAAATCAAAATCGGCAATGATGTTTTCGTTGGCGCGGGCAGCCGCATAGGGCTTGGCGCAGAAATCGCCGATGGCGTTTTTTTGCCGGTGCTCACAGACGTTTTCATGAATCAAAAGATTGAAACCTCGCCGGTCGAAAAAAATTCCTTGATGCAGGCAGTCGCCAATTCGCAAAAATCGTGATGTTGAAATTGCTACGCTCCATCATCAAACCTTTCTTGCATTCACACCTCTCACGTTTCAAAAACGCCTTGCAACATCCTGAAAGCGCCCAAACGCAAGTGCTCGAAAAAATCGTTGCCGCTTTCGCGCAAACCCAGTATGGGCGCTCACTCAACATTCGCGCGACTGACGACTATCAAAATTTTGCCGCAAAAACGCCGCTGGTGACTTACGATGATTTGAGTGAATGGCTCACGCGACAACGACAGAGCGAAAAAAATATTCTGGTTGCTGAACCCGTTCGGTTTTATGAAAAGACTTCGGGCAGCGCTGCTGCCGCGAAACTTATTCCCTACACCCAAAGTTTGAAAAACTCGTTCAACCGCATGTTTTTTATCTGGCTCGCGGATTTGCTCGATAATTTGCCGGGACTTCAATGCGGCAAAACTTTCATCAGCATTTCACCGGCATTTCAGCAAAACGAATCCACCGAACAAGACAAGCGTGTAGGTCTTGCAGATGACGCCGAATACCTCAATCGTTGCGCGCAAGCCTTACTCAAACCGTTTCTGGTTTTGCCACCGGCAATCAAACGATTGCAGGAGCCGATGAATTTCAAACACGCGCTGGCGCTCACTTTACTTGCCGAAGCGCGACTTGAAATCATTTCCATCTGGAACCCGTCATTTTTTGAAATCATTCTCGATTACCTTGAGTCGAACACGGAAAGGTTGACTCACGATTTGCGACGCGGAGCAGTAACGCTTGAAGGCGTTGAATTCACGCTTAAACCGGCAAGCGATGCGCGGCTTGCGCTGCTCAAAAAAACGCCGATTTTATGGGATGAAATCTGGCGCGAGGTAAAATTGATTTCCTGTTGGACGAGCGCCCAAGCCAAACCCGCATCGCTGCGGCTTGCCGCAAAATTTCCCGATGCTTTTATGCAAGGCAAAGGCTTGCTTGCCACGGAAGCGCCGATGACTTTGCCGCTCATCGAAGCACATGGTTTCGCGCCGCTCTTAACCGAAGTTT
Organism: Acidobacteriota bacterium; assembly: GCA_040754075.1. Lineage (NCBI taxonomy): Bacteria > Pseudomonadati > Acidobacteriota > Acidobacteriota bacterium. Next base: position 88,369 of record JBFMDH010000026.1, on the reverse strand, counting down.
TTTTTGAATTCCTCGATGAACGAAATCAAATCAAACGTTTGCACGAACTCGAAATCGGAAGCGAATATGCAATCATCCTGACGCAACAAGGCGGATTGTATCGCTATCTTATCGGTGACCGCGTGCGGGTGACGGGAATTTATCAGGCGACACCGTGTTTGGAATTTGTTGGCAGAACCGCAGAGGTTTGCGACCTCGTCGGTGAAAAACTCAATGCGCAATTTGTCGGCGAATGCTTTGCGCGATTATCGACGAGAAGCGATTTTCAAATCTTAATGCCGGTGATGAATCCTTCACCCCATTATTTATTGGTGGTTGATAAGCTCACGACCAATGCAACTGTTTTACAAACTGAATTGGACACCTCACTCCAGGAGGCTTTTCATTACCGCCAGGCGCGAATGCTCGGACAACTTGGAGGCGTTCAAGTTTTAGAAGCGCCGCGCGCGCGCGACATTTACTTTACTTATTATCTGGGCAAAGGGCAGAAATTTGGCGATATTAAACCGCGACATCTGATCAGTGATTTGAACGATGCGACAAAACTTCGATTAAGCTTCAAATGAAATTTGAACCATCAACTGCGACGGGAAAATATTTGGCGGGTTTGGTGACTCGGCGGTCTATTCAAATCATCGCGCACGCCGAAGCGGTGAATGGGTCAAAGACTTTTGCGCGTTCGAGCCGTTCAATAATAACCTCTTCATAACGTGCCGCGCGAATGAATGATTTTAAGGTTTCAATACGTTTTGCGGTTTCTTGTTCACAACTCAACTCATTAAAGATTTGCGTTTTCTGTGCTGTCGATAAATGACCTTTAATTTGCTCTATTTGCGCGACCACCATTTGCGGACCCACCTGCACCATGCGGAAAAAACCGATGAGGATTTCACTGATGGTTTCCAGGTGCTTTGCTGTAAGCCGCTTTTCATTAAAGAGAATCAACCCGCTGCCGTGATGTCGCGCTTCATCTTTTAAAATCTGCTCGAAAATTTGCCTAAGCCTCGCGTCACAGCAATTTTTCATCAGCAGGTTGTAGTGATTGATGCCCCAGCCTTCCAGAATAATTTGCACAATATAGGTGAGCGTCGTTTTATCTTCGCGTCGCAGGATTTCAGCAAGCATTTGAATGAACGGATTATGCAGATAGTTTTCAATGGCTTTCTGATTTACGAATTGCGCAATCCAACTGAAATGCATGGTTTCATCGGCAGCAAATAAATTGTAGAGCATCTTTTCCTCAACGCTTTCGGCAAGCAAAGACATTTTCGGCGCGAAATACATTCCGCATTTTTCGATGTAGTAAGCCTCCGCCAAAACGTTCGCCGAGCAACCTTGCAAAATCTCCTGGCGCTCATCGTCGGTCGATTGGTTGAAGAGCGCAACCTGATCAAGCCCGAAATGTGACGCCGACCAACAGCTTTTTTCTGAAGCCTCTTTAACCGCTTGAAAGTTCGCTTTGTTTTTTAACGCCGACGCCAGAATCGCATTCAGGCTCTCGCGTTCCTCAGTCACGGGTGCATCAAGGTGAGTATCAATTTGAATTTTCGCTTCAGCCATTTTGGGTTTGTTGATTCTCTCGTTTATCCACGCAAAATTTGCGACTCCTGAAAGCGACTACAGGAGCCTCTTTCAAGGCAATCAAGTCATTATTGTCTTTCCATGTTGCAAATGATGTTTCTATTTTTTTGTCGAATAGATTTTGTCATAGACCGATGAAAAGACGACGGTCTGGATTTTTTCCGGCAAGAGGCGCTTTGCCGCATAAACACTTTTGGCATCTTTTCCACAGCGCACCCGCATCGGCATTTTATTCATTCTTGCGAGCCGCATTACCGCATCAATTACGGGACGCGGCGAGGTGCCCGCACCCGATGCGCGTTTTTCGCGAAAGCCCATGTACGCCCTGGTTTGTTCACGATACACCGAATGTTCATCGAAACTCTTTTCGCCCCACGCCTGTTTTTCGATGAAGTTGGTACGAAAGCCGCCGGGTTCGACAATCGCGACCTGCACACCATGCGGTTTGAGTTCGTGATACAGCCCTTCGGAAAACCCTTCGATGGCAAATTTACTGGCGCAATACATTACCGCCAGCGGCATCCCGGTAATCCCTAAAACCGAAGATAGATTGATAATGCGCCCCTTTGCGCTTCGCAGGTGCGGCAACAGTTTTTGCGTGAGCAGCGCCAGTCCGAAAAAATTGACCTCCATCTGGTGGCGAATTTGCGCTTCGGATAAATCTTCAATCGCGCCGAACAGTCCGTAACCGGCATTGTTAATCAAACAATCGAGTCTGCCATTGAAATGTTTGGCGATGAATGCAAATGCCCCAGCGCGTTCCGCTTCATCGGTGACATCAAGCGAAAGCAGAAACAACCGTTCGGCATGGTCAACCAGTTCATCTTTGAACAGTTCCGTGCGCGCTTTTGCCTGTCGCATGGTCGCCAGCACTGTCCAACCGGCGCGTAAAAATTCCGGCACCAGCAATCGTCCGAACCCTGAAGAACATCCCGTAATCAAAACCGTTTTATTATTCATGGCTTTCGTTTCCGCATTAATTCATCACCATTCATCGCCAATCACCCGTCACTTCTTAATACTTTGGATTTTTTGAAGCCGAAAATTTTGCCGAGCGGCTTTAACAAACAATCAACCGTGAAAGCTTTCAACGCATATTGAAACGGCATCCACACGGTCATTCGCGCCAGACAAGCGAGTTCGACGCCGTGTGTCCATTGGGGATTTTTGCTCTGGAAAAAAGCGATTTTGGGATTGGCTTCCATAAGCAATGGTGAAATGTTTGCCACACCGCTTTTCAATTGCCCGCCATTATTTTCCGGGTAAATCAATCCTGTTTGCGCGTCGTATCCATTCGGATATAGCAGCGAATAAAACGCATCCATCAACGCTTTTTTATCCGCAGGCATTTCGACATCAAAGCGCGGGTAGTACTGGCTGAAATTATTCGCCATCATCAGGTAAGTTTTATAACCTTTGGTAATCAACAACCAGTAAAGCGGCACAAAGGGGTTGCGCAATTTTTCCTTGAACAGATAGCCGAGGAAGGCTTTGCCAAGCGCGCGCTGTCCCCAGAACGATTTTTCAATGACGGTGTCGCCGCTGAAAATGCCTTGCCAGATTTTCCCCTGCTGATTGACGGTCACCTTCATTAATGTTGAAAAGCCTTGAATCTGTTTTTGTCGTTCATCATATAAGAGAATCACCGCATCTTTTTTCATCAGGTCATGGAGAAATTGTTCGCGGCTCACGCCGTCATAATACTTCTGCATCAACTCAAACATTCGGACTTTATGGGCAAGCGTCAACTCCGTGACGGGTACAATGCGGGCTTTAAGCTTCGCTTTGAAATCCGCAGTTGAATCTTGATGGTTCATTTTGCTTCTCGCTCAAGAAAATTTTGTGCCCGGACCTTGGCGACAACTTTGAGATGCCCGCTGTCGGGCTTTGCCTCTTGCAAAGGCAAGCCCCAATCAATGGTCGTTTGTCGCTCTGCGTGTTGAATGAACTGAATGATCGACGAATCGGCTTTAATCGGCGCGCGCAAATTGAATTTGATGGTCTTGAAAATCAAGGTGTCGCCTTTAGCAAAATAAGCGCCCACCACATTAGTCAACGCCAGCAAGCTCAGGCTGAACAATTTGCCGAACACGCCTCGACGTTTTTTGGTCAGCAGAATGGTTTGTCCTTCGCTTCGCCCGTCTCTGGTTGGTCTCAAGGCAAACATAATATGGAAATGCAAAAAATCCGGGCCCAAGGTGACGGTGCCGGTGTTGGCGAAAAAATAGCAGAGGTCATAGGTGAGACGCTGGCGATAAAACCGCCTGAGAAACCTTGTCCACCAGTGCGTCGCGGGAATCTCCGTAGTGTTGAGAAATTTAATGGCGCTTTTGGAAAGAATCGTCGGTTCGAGGTGCAAATTCACCGGCAGCTTATGCACCGAGTTGAAATGTTGCGCATCGATGGCATTAATCATCATGACATTCGGATGACAATCTTTGACGAAGCGATTGGCGAGCAGAAAATCGCATTCGGTGTTTTCCAGTTCCGGCACAAAGGGCAATTTATGCGAAGGCGCGCGCCCTGCCCATAACCAGATGAGTCCATACTTTTCTTCAACCTGCCAGGTTTGAATTCGGGGTACGAATGCACACTCTTGTTGACAAGGGATTTCCGCGCATTGTCCGTTGGCGTCAAATTTCCAGTAATGAAACAGGCAGCGAATCGTTTCGCCTTCGACTTTGCCTTCTGCCAGGTGCGCCCCCATGTGCGGGCAATAGGCATCCATTGCAATCACCTGTCCATTCTCGCTTCTAAATAACACCAACTCGCGCCCGAAAAAATTGAATGCCCGCGCGCCTTTGCGTTTCAGCCAGCGCGAAGGCATAGCCCAATACCACCCTTCAATAATTTTTTCGTGATTGTTGAAGACGCGCGTGTTGGTCACGGTCATTTGCTCGTTTGAAAGATTGATCACAAGCCCGGATGTGTAGGCTTAGTCTCTCACAGTTCTTCCAGGCTTACAACAGCGAAATGGTTTCCAAATTCCGGTTTTTATTACTCATCAGTTTCCAGCGAGTAAACTATACCGTGTAGTTTTAACATACGGGGTATGCCATTTCCTACATAGCTCAGGGCATTCAAGCTTTGTCATCTATTTATACACTACTCCTATGTTGTGAAATATTAGAGATTACCGGCGCGCTAATTTCTTTCAGGATTCGGCATCGTAATTGCTGGCTTAAACAGCTCATGCACAAATCAAAATTAAACTGGAGGGCAAATCCATGACCAGAACACATCGCATCATCGCAATTTCATTAGTAGCAGCATTATTACTTACAGGGTTTGCGATAGGCAGACTCACTCAATCATCAAATACCAGCGCCGCCGAAACCACAGAACCGGTTGCCAGTAATGTTCCGGCAACTACCACCCCTGTAAATGAAGCACCCGCCGCCGAGACTGCCGGTAAAGAACGCGATTTTTACCTGAGCGATTTTAAAGTCGGATACACCGATGGGTTTAACGCCGGCGTTGAAGGACAGACAGGAACCGTCGCTGAAACTTCGCGTGAGGGTTATAACGACGGTTATAAAGAAGGTTATGCCGATGGCGTGCAAACTCAAGCGAAAAGCGAAACGCCTGGGGTCAGGGTTGCTTCAGCCGGACGTGAGCGTGTGGTCTATCGAAGCGTTGACCGCCCGGTTTATCGCACGACTTATGTTGCACCGCGTAAACGCGGTTCAAAATTGAAAACCGCATTGACGATTGCCGCACCGGCAGCGATTGGCGCAGGCATCGGTGCCATGTTTGCCGGTAAGAAAGGCGCAGGCATCGGCGCCTTGCTCGGTGGCGGCGGCGGCGCGATTTATCATTTGAGGAAGAACCGCAACCGCGATTAACTTTTCATCATTTATCTTTGAACTCTTCAAGGCTCGGCATCGCCGGGCCTTTTTTTTTATGCAGCATCTTTTACCCTTAAATCTGATTTAACTTCATAATTATTTTCACTTTTCCGCTTTTACTTTTGCTTAACTATCAAGCCTCTGTGTATTATGCAGATAAAGAAATTAAAGCTGCCAACACACGGTGGGGAAGTATATGGCACACGGCAGAAAATTTAGACAGAGCAGACGCATTCCTGAAACCGAACGTTTCCTGTTTGAGCAAAAGCTGACAGGACGTTATTCACGCTTACTTGATCGCACTGATGTTATCAATTTGATTCGCGGCGGCGAAGATACCCACCTCGAATTCAAAATCCGACTGGTCAACACCGAAAAAATCACCGCGGAAATCGTCGCCCTGGCAAATTCCGGCGGCGGCGCGATGATGTTCGGCGTCAATGACCAGCGGCGCATCGAAGGGTTGGATGATGCCGAATATGTCGAACATCAACTGATAGACATCTGTCGCAATCAAATCAAACCGGCGCTGTTGCCGCGCATCGATAAAGTGTTTTTCGATAATGGTGAACGCATCATCGTCTTGCAGGTCGATGATCGTCGCGCCCCGCACACGACGCTCGATAATCGCTATTTCGTGCGCGTCGGTTCAACCAAACGTGAAGCCGATGCAGAAGAAATCGCTTCATTGTTTGCCAACTCGCGCATCCTCGGACATGAAGATTCGCCGATGGTCGGCGTCGGGTTTGAAGAGATTGACGAAGCCCTTATCTGGAGTTATCTGCGCGACCTCGAAGGGGAAACCTTTCGCGAACCGGCGGGTTTTCCGACAGCGCAAGCCATGCACGATTTGTACTTGGCGAAAGAATATGGCGGCGGGCTTAAACCCACCTTTGCGGGTGTCTTACTCTTTGGTCGCAGCACTGCCGTGCATCAGGCGATTCCGCAAAGCAGCGTGTTTTTAACCCGCTATTCGGGAACCACGCTTGATTCACCTGTAGTTGAAAAGGCGGAAGTCTACGGCAATTTGATTGCCCTCTTTGACCGGGCATTCGCCTTCATTAAACGTTACATTGACGTATGGGACGCCAGACCGCCAAAGCCCCAGAATGGGCAAGCAGAGCCGATTTCAGCCCGTGCCAACTATTCGCGCGAGGTGGTGATTGAGGCGCTCACCAATCTTTTAGTGCATCGCGATTATTCAATTACCCATTCGCCTTCGCGGGTTTTGATATTCGATGACCGCATCGAATTGATTAATGCGCGGCGAACCAACGGGCTGACACGCAAAGCCGTCGAATTAGGCGTCATAGCGCAACGCAACCCGCGATTGCACCATATCTTCACGCGCACGGAATACGGTTGCGCTTCAACCCTGCGCGGCATCCCGGCGCTTCGCCGCACACAGTTCGCATTTACAAAACGCGAACCGCGCATCTCACTTTTAAACGATGAATTCCGTATAGAACTCGCCGGAGTTTGAGCGATGCGACGATTTGCGCTGTCACTCATCGCCCTATCACTGGTTGCCTGCACGCAACCTGCGCCAACTCAAATTGATGGGCAACCGACGACCAACCGCCATCCGAATCAGCCTTGTGTGAATTTGAACACGGCAACGGCGGAGGAGTTGAAAGCCTTGCCGGAAATCGGTGAGGTGTTAGCCAGTCGCATCATCGAATACCGCGAACGCCACGGTAATTTTCGCCGCCCGACAGACGTCATCATCATCGAAGGTTTAACCGAAACCAAATACCGCGCTTTTGCCGACCGCGTGTGTGTTGAATAAACATCAATCAATCCATTCGGCGATAGGCACGTTTCCTCAGCCATTTAACGCTTAATTCATCGAGCAGGAGCCTGCGCCGCGCGGGTCGCCGCAACTGCCACAAGGCGCAACCGGCATTTCGCGGCGCGTAAGTGTCGTTGAACTTCCAACCGCCGCAAACACCGATAGCTGTTTTTCAAGCTTGGCGCTTTTACACGTCGGGCATTCGAGTTTGGTTGACTCGCGAACCAGCAACTCGAATTGATGTTTACATTCCTGGCAAACGTACTCAAAAATCGGCATCGTTATTCACTCCTAATTTTTGTTGAACAGAAAAATAAATCAATCGCATAAAGCCAGGCAAGCTTTTTCATTTTACTCTCGTTAATTATTCAACGATTCGATTACTCGCAATTCGCTTTTCGGTACGTTAAAGTAATCATTCTCAAATGCTCAATCGGAGTCCACAAAATCCCATACTGGTTGAAGTCCGGCGCGGCGGCATTGTCGAAGCTGTACATCGCGGCGCGATTGTCGCCGTTGAACCGGACGGAAAAGTGATTGCCGCACTTGGCAACATAGACTTCATCACCTCGACGCGCTCGGCAATCAAACCGATTCAGGCGATTCCTTTTATCACCAGCGGCGCAGCCGACCGGTTCAACATCACCCAAGCCGAACTCGCCGTGGTGTGCGCTTCGCATAGCGGCGAAGCTTTCCACACCAAAACCGTCGCCGCACTACTTGAACGCGCGGGACTCAGGGAAAGCGATTTGAGGTGTGGCGCGCATCCGCCTTATCATGAAGCCACCGCCAAACAACTCGAACGCGACGGTCTGCCGTTTACCCAACTTCATAATAATTGTTCAGGCAAACACACGGGGATGCTCGCAACCTGTGTGCATCGCCAGTTGCCGACGGAAAACTACCCGGCGAAAGAACATCCGGTGCAGCGCGACATTATTTCAATTTTCACGCGCCTCGCGGGACTCGCTGAAAATCTGCCGACCGCAGTTGACGGGTGCAGCGCGCCGACTTTTGGCGTGCCGCTCAACGCTCTGGCACTCGCTTTTGCCAGGCTGGTTGAAGCCTCAACAGACCGCGACCGCGTGGCTGAAACCGGCTCCGGTAGCCAGTTTCAAGCTGAACACCTCACGCCACAACTTGCCGAAGCAGCACGGCGCGTGACCTACGCGATTGCAGCGCGGCGCATCGTTGCCGCAATGACCGCGCATCCTGAAATGGTCGGCGGCACGGCGCGTTTCGATACCGATTTGATGGGCGCGGCAAATCGAAAACTGATTTGCAAAGTCGGCGCAGAGGCAGTTCATGTCGTCGGCGTTTTACCATGCGCGAAATACCCTTGTGGTTTAGGCATCGCTATAAAGATTGATGACGGCGCGTACAGAGGCTTGAACCCTGCGGTCGTTGAAACGCTCGCGCAACTCGGCGTGTTGGACGACAGCGAACAAGCCGAACTCGCTCAATATCACCAGCCGGTGATAAAAAATGTTCGCGGATTAGAAGTTGGTGAAATCCGCGCGGTGTTTGATTTAAGATGAATTCAGGAGTCAGGAGTTAGAAGTCATAATGAAGAAAAGTATGAAGTATGAATGATGAACGATGAACAAACCTGAGGTTGAAAGTTGTTCATCCTTTAACATTCCGGCTTCATTATTTTTTCTGCCCTGAACCCTGAACCCTGAATCCTGAATCCTGAATCCTATGAACAACCACATTCGTTCGCTTTTTCCGGTAACAGAAAATTTCATTTACTTCAATCACGCGGCGGTTTGTCCGCTATCGACCCGTGTGCGCGATGCCATGCGCTGGCTGGTTGATGATGTGACCACCAACGGCTCATCTCATTTTTTCGATTGGTGTGACCGCTTTGAACAGGTGCGCGAGGCGGCGGCGCGACTGGTCAACGCTCGCCCAAGCGAAATCGCCTTCATGAAAAATACCTCGGATGCGCTCTCGACCGTGGCAAATGGTATACGGTGGCAAGAAGGCGATAATGTCATCGCTACCAATGTCGATTTTCCGACCAATATCTATCCGTGGATGCGCTTGCAACAGACGCGCGGCATCGAGTTGAAGTTGGTTTCGGAACGCGATGGGCGCATTGATGCTGATGAATTGATTTCCCTGATTGATGAACGCACGCGGGTGGTGAGCATCAGTTGGGTGCAATTTTCAAGCGGCTTTCGCGCTGACATCGCTCGCCTTGGCAAAGCCTGTCGGGCGCGCGATGTGATTTTTATGATTGATGCGATTCAGGGACTCGGCGGGTTTACTCTCGATGTGGCGCGTGATTATGTAGACGCTTTTGCGGCGGATGCGCATAAGTATCTACTTGGCCCCGAAGGCTCGGCGTTGCTGTATATCTCAGAGCGTATTCTTGAGCGCATCGAACCAACAGTGGTCGGCTGGATGTCGGTAAATGATTTTGATAATCATCTGGATTACAAGCTGAATTATCGTCCGGGGGCTTTGCGTTTTGAATGCGGCACGTTGAATACCGTAGGGGTTTACGGGATGGGCGCGGCGATTGATCTATTCTTAGAGGTCGGCGCGGCAGTGATTGAGGAGTATCTTCTGGATTTGAGTGAATACTTAGCCGGGCGTTTGCAGGAGAAAGGTTACAGCATTTATGGTTCGCGCCGTCGCCAGGAAATTTCTGCGATTGTCACCTGCACGCATCCGCGCCATACGCCGAAAGAACTGTACCACTTGCTCCAGGAGAAAAATATTATCACTGCGCCGCGTGTCGGCAGGCTGAGGATTTCGCCGCATTTTTACAACATCCGTGAAGAGGTCGATGCGTTGATTGATGCGTTGCCGCAATAGCTGGTTTGTGCATTCACCAAAAATTTCCTTGACCGCGATTTGCGCAAACCTTTATGCTGTAGCTTCATAAAATCGTGGTGATTTATGGCAAATTGCTCCACGTTAAAAATGTGCTAAATCGCGAGGAAAGTTTTTAAGTCTTGTGCTGATTTAGCGCAAGGCTTTTTTTGTTTTGATGGCAGTAAAAATAAAAGCTGATATGATTAACGGTGACATTCTTTCAAGGGCAGCCCCCTGAAAGTGGAGCTTAACCAAGATTCAAATTTACCGAGAAAGGACGTAAAAGACTATGGCTTTAAGATTAGGAGATACCGCGCCTGATTTCGCAGCGGAAACCACCGAAGGCGCGATTAATTTTCATGAATGGCTCGGCGATAGCTGGGGAGTTTTGTTTTCCCACCCGAAAGATTACACGCCCGTTTGCACGACTGAACTTGGCGCAGCCGCTCGACTCAAACCTGAATTTGAAAAACGCAATGTCAAAATCATCGGTCTCAGTGTTGACCCGCTTGATTCGCACCAAGGCTGGGCAGCCGACATCGAAGAAACTCAGGGGCAGGCATTGAACTTTCCGGTCATTGCCGATGCTGACCGCAAGGTATCTGACCTTTACGATATGATTCACCCGAATGCCAGCGACACCTTCACGGTGCGTTCGGTCTTCGTCATCGGTCCCGATAAAAAGGTCAAACTGACACTGACCTATCCGGCAAGCACCGGTCGCAATTTCGATGAACTGTTGCGCGTCATCGATTCATTGCAACTCACCGCCAAACACAGCGTCGCAACTCCTGTGAACTGGAAGCATGGCGAAGATGTGATCATCGTTCCGGCGCTTTCTGACGAACAGGCAAAAGAGAAATTCCCCGAAGGCTGGAAGACCCTCAAACCCTATCTGCGCGTCGTCAAACAACCGGGAAACTGAAGTTCAAAAGTTGACCAATGTTGAAAAGCGGTCATAGACCACGGCGTTCAAAACCAAAAGGGCTGCTCATTCAAGCAGCCCTTTTTCAGTTATTGAGATAGTTTTGTCTCTCAGCATTTGGAATTCAACAGAAGAAATTATTTTCATTCTGGCTAACCAAAAGGCTATACTTAGCAGGCAATCATCAGCAAATATTTATCCCGTCTGGAAAGGAGTCTCTTATGAAACCCAATAAGATTGCCCTAAGGCAGATTACAAAAATCTATGGGCAAGATCCGAGAGAGATTCCGGCCTACAGTATTTTACAAGCATCAAGGTATTTGAAAATGCCTTTTGAAACACTTCGGTCATGGATTAGAGGAAGGCACTACCCAACTAAAGAAGGTGATACACGCTACTTTGAACCAGTCATCTTTCTGCCGGAAGAAAATATACCTCGCCTCTCATTTATGAACCTAGTAGAAGCACACGTCCTAAGTGGAATGCGAAGAATAGAAAATGTTCCATTTTACAAAGTTCGTCATGCACTAGAGTATTTAAAGCGAGAGTTTCCATCCAAACACCCTCTTGCCGACCAACTTTTTCAAACTGATGGCGTGGATTTATTCATTGAGCATTTAGGGCAAATTATCAATGTTTCCCGAAATGGGCAGATGGAGATGCGCGAAGTTGTGGAGAAATATTTACGGCGAATAGATCGGGACTTTAAAAATTTGCCCGTACGATTGTATCCATTTCTCAAGACTAACCCTACAGACGAAGAGCCTCGCAGGGTAGTAATCGACCCTCTTTTATCCTTTGGTAAACCTGTTCTTGCAGTTGTCGGAGTTCCAACCGAAGTTATAGCCGAAAGATTTTATGCACACGAAACGACGGATCAATTAGCTAAGGATTATGGTTGCACACGGGAAGAAATCGAGGAAGCACTCAGGTACGAAGCTTCCGCCAGAAGAGCAGCTTAAAAATACTACTTTTTTTACAGACCGATCTCTAGGTGACCACCTCGTACCTGATTTGCTTTGCCAAGCAGGATTAAAAATCGAACGTCATATAGACCATTTTGAACATGACGCTTTAGACATTTTATGGCTTGAAAAATGCGGAGAAAAGGACTGGGTAGTATTAGCCAAAGATAGAAAAATCCGGTCTAATAATCTGGAACGAATTGCACTGTTTAACGCAGGAATCGCGGCTTTTTTTATTACCTCTGCGAACACAACTGGTAAGGAAAATGCAGAAGCGATTATTAAAGCTTTACCAAAAATCGTTCATCTTCTACAGCATCAAAAAAAACCTTTTATAGCCCGAATCAATAAAGATGGTGAGGTTGTTCTTTGGATTGACCACAAAGGACGTGACCGATTCAGTTCTAAAAAGAAACCATAAAAATAAATTATCTTCAGCCGAACGACTGCTTATGCTAATACAATCCCATCACTTGGCGCTATCCCGCGCTTCTTTCAATTTGCGCTTCGCGAGTTGTTGTTTGACCCCGTCCGTGTAAAGTTTGACGAATTCAAAAAGCGAAAGGCGTTGCGGGCGACCTTCATAATAGAAGGTGCAGGCGTTACCGATTTCGCGTTGCAGCAGTTTTAAATCCAGCGGGTCGAGCGGAAATTTCAAACAGGCTTGCGGCGCATACGGCGAGGTATAAATCGAACAATGGGTGTTGTATGGCCCTTCATCGACGAAAAACGGGCATTCAAATTGTATTTTGCAACACAGCCCACAACGATTGCATTCGCCTTTTTGATAGGCTTTGTAACGCAGCGCCAGATTGTCCGGCAAAAAGTTTGACAGCATGGTGCGTCTGAGCGCCGCCCAGGTGTGCAAGGAAAACGGCGCGCGGGAAACTTTTTTGACCACGGCTTTGGTCATTTGCACATACATCCATTTGCGCGAAGCAACCTCTTTCGGCAGGTCAGGGTCTGGCGCGGACGATAGAATATTGGTGAAGACGTGGATAACTCGTCCGTCTTTTTTCATTTCTTGACTCATCTCTGATTAACCCTTTTCAAATGTGATTGATTTTTCAGACGTTCGGAAGCTTGGATTAAAGAACACGCGCGTTTGCGGTTGCACAAGGTACTCAATGAGCAACAGCAAAACACTATCATCTACCAAGTAAGCAAGGCAAGAGATTGCTTTACAGGATAAATCGACCGCTCGCTTCATCGCTTGTCCGAATGGGTCATAAAAGTTATGCTCATGCCCTCGCAAACGGCAAGCGTTTTGGAGTGGTTAAGTCATGGCAAGGATGCAGTTTTGTTCAGCGTGTGGTCGTCAAATCAAAATTAAATGGGCAAGTTTTTTGCCTGTATTCTGCGCTGCCTGTAAATCCGATTTTCGCTTTGCCCCTTTCGTGCTGTTTAGCTTTTTAACCTTCGCTTTGTTCCTTAGTTTCGTAATCGGACGAATGACTGCGCCGGCAAAGAATTTGCAATTCATCGGTACGCCGGTTGAGGCAACGGCATTTTTATTGCCGCCTGGTCAAGACCGTCCCGATAACCAATCCCCGACCAGAACTTCACCAACCGCCGCCGAAGCATTGATTACCGATTGCGGCGCGCCCACCAAAGCCGGACACCCCTGCCGTCGCAAAGTTTATGGCTGGGCGTATTGCTGGCAACATCGCGATAAACTGGGTAAAAAGCCTTTACCGAAAGACGCGGCGCTACTCGAAAAAATTCAACAAGCGGGAATCATCATCCAATAATTCACGGTGAAGCTCATGCGAAAAGATTTAATCCGAGTCAGTAAATTTCTAAGTCTGGTGCTGAGACATAAACCCGAAAAAATCGGCATCACGCTTGACGATGCCGGATGGGTTGAGGTCGCAACCTTACTTGCGGCATGCCATCAACAGGGGTTGCAAATCACACCGGAATTGCTTGATGAAGTCGTCAGCAGCAATGATAAAAAACGTTTTGCCTTCAGTGAAGACGGTTTGAAAATCCGCGCCAGCCAGGGTCATTCCATTGCCGTTGAGCTTGATTACCAACCCCTCACCCCACCTGAGCTTTTGTATCACGGCACCGCGACGCGATTTTTGGATTCCATAAAAGAGCGCGGACTCCTGAAAGGTTCTCGCCACCACGTTCATCTGTCTGCCGACGAAACGACCGCTATAAAAGTCGGCGCGCGTCACGGCAAGCCTGTGGTTTTAATCATCGAAGCGGCGCGCATGCAGGAGCGTGGATTTTTGTTTTATCAATCCGCAAATGGAGTATGGCTTACCGAACACATCGCCCCCGAATATATTCGCTTTTAAATTTCCAATTTATTTCACCTCGCCTTACCGAACATTGCAGAGTAAAATTCTAAGCATCCGGGCTTATTCATTCGCGTAACAGACCAGGCGTCACTCAAATTTATTTCACGACTGATGAAAAAGAATTTCTTCAAACGATTGCAAATCGTTTTTCTCATTGCGGGACTTGTGCTGTTTGTCTATCTCATCCGGCAAACCGGACTCGACACCCTGGCGCATTATTTACAAATGATGGGCTGGGGCTTTGTGGTTATCATCGCGCTTTCGGCTATACGAAACTATGCGCGGGCGGCTTCACTTTATTATGCCATTGACCCCCTGCACCGGCAGGTGAATTTTTTTAGCCTGACGAATGTCATGCTTGCCGGTGAAGCCATCAAATATTTAACCGCCACGGGACCGTTTTTGAGTGAACCGGCGAAAGCCGCAATGGTGCGCCGGCAAATTCCGATGGTTAAGGGCGTGTCATCCATCGCCATCGAAAACATGATTTATTACCTCTCGGTGTTTATGTTTATGTTGTCGGGATTGCCATTGTTTGCCTGGCTCACTGAAATGCCGCGCGCCATCAAAATTACCGGCATCATAACGACCGGTTCAATGGTGGTGATTGGCTTGCTCACCTGGTTTTCAGTGCGCCGTCGCGGTTACATTCTGGCGCGTATGTTGACGTGGATTGCCAAACTCACAAGAAGAAATTTCGCTTCAGTGACGGTCAAAACCCGCGAGGTTGAAACCAACATTTATGAATTTTATGAACAGCGGATGGGAGCGTTTTACCTGATTCTGGCGCTCAATTTATTTGCGCACCTGGTCAATGTGGTTGAAGTTTATTTAATTTTGCAATTTATGGAACTGCCAGCCACGGTGCTTGCGAGTTTTGCCATTGAAACGATTACTAAACTAATCAACTTCGTCTTCTTTTTCGTGCCGACCCGCGCAGGCGTCTATGAAAGCGGTAATGCTTATGTGCTCGGTCTGCTCGGTATGACGGCGGGCGCAGGCGTGGCGCTTGCCATCATTCGCAAAATTCGCGCTTTTGTGTGGGTCGGGTACGGGTTGGCAATCATCGGCTTGATGACTTTTAAAGACAAACCTCATGAGCGGCAACCGTAAGTGGCGCATTGCCTGCCACGGCAATGCGCCATTGAGCGCGTGAGTGGTTTTTATATTTTTCATAGCGGATTTCGCATTGCTGTACACGAAGCGAATCTCTACAATCCTACATTCTTTATGGATAATCTGGTTTTATCGAATCTTTTCTATCGCAAGACAAGAACGCTCACCACTATGGCAGGCGTGGCGCTTGGCGTCGCCCTCGTGGTGCTCACCGTCGGCATCGTCAACGGTTTTTTGAATGAGCAGGGGCGGCGCAATTCCGCAGTCACCGCTGAAATCATTTACTTTCCGCCGGGCGGTATTTTAAATCTCTCGCCGATGTTGCAAATCAAACAGGATGTTCTGGAACAGATTCGTCAAATCGAAGGCGTCGCCGAAGTTGTGCCACTCGGGCAACTCAACAAAGATAATCGCAGCATCAACGGCATCGAATACGAATCTTACACGCGGGTTTCGGGCATGCGCGTCGTCGAGGGCAGACCGTTTACCAGCAGCGATGAAGTCATCGTTGACCGCGTCCTGCAACGCGAACGAAAACTCAAACTCGGTGATGAGATTGAGTTACTCGATAGAAAATTTCGCGTCGTCGGTGTTTATGAACCCGAATCGTTTGCGCGCATCAAAATCCCGCTCTCGACTTTGCAAGCCTATCTCAACCGTCCGGGACTGTGTTCGCAGGTGCTTATCAAAGTCAAAGACCCGAACCAACAGGAAGCTATCGCTCAGCAAATCAAAGCGCAATTCCCTGACGGCGACATTCAACTCACACGCGATTTGCCGATTTTATATGCGCGCGGCACACCTGCGCTGCAAACTTTTTTGCGCGTCGTCATCGGGCTTGCCATCGTCATCAGTTCACTGGTCATCCTGCTTGCGATGTACACCACAGTTATTGAACGCACGCGGCAAATCGGCGTGTTGAAAAGCCTCGGCGCCTCGAAAGGCTGGATTGCCGGAGAGATTGAAAAAGAGGCGTTGCTCATCAGTTTGATGGGCGTGCTCACAGGTTTTGGGTTATCGCTTCTCGGTTCAATGCTGATTCAACGCCTGTCATCGGTGCGCGTCGAATTGCAGCCCTCATGGTTTGTCTACACCTTCATCATCGGGCTGGTGGCAGGTTGTCTGGGCGCGCTGTATCCGGCGATTCGCGCCGCCAATCAAGACCCGGTAAAGGCGCTTAGTTACGAATAAAAGAGGCAAGAGGTCAGTGACCTCTTGCCTCTTTTATAATTCGGCTATCCCGGCAATCTAGTTCACGGCAGCCGTCAGTTCATCAATGCGTTTTTTCACAGCGCCCGCAAATCCTGTGACTTCATCATCGCTTGCGCCAGCGGCTTTGAACGCCTCCTGCAACTGTTTTTCGGAAAGTTGCCCGATAATCCCGGCAAACCATTTGACATGATCTATCGGCATCTTTTCCAAGACGCCTGACATCACGCCGCCATAGGTAAAATCGATTTTTTTCTTGCCGACCTTCTCAATAAATTTGTGTTTTGAATAATCTTTCAAATCCCATTTATTGTGCTTGAATACGGAACCGCTTTTGCCCAACGAAGCGCCCCAGTCCGACATAATGTACCACTCGCGCACCGTGGCGCCATCGGCATCATACATTCCCAGCACTTCGTTATTGGAATCTTTGGTATCCCAGTTGTTTAATAACATGACGAGTATCAACAATCCCGAAAATTCCCTGGTGTTGCTGAACGGATTCGATAACCACGACCAGGGCTTGTTGCGCCGCGCAACATTGGTTGCGCGTTTTTCAAACATCGCATTGCTGAATGAGCCATCTTTGCCAATATATGGTTTGGCGCGTCCCAAATCTTTCGCGCCTTTGATTTGTCCTGAAGCTATGAAATAACTCTCTTCAACCATGTAACCACACGCCCAGACGATGCGGCTGCAAGCGATTTCCGCGTGCACCTCTTCGGCAAATTTGACATTCCATTTGACGCCGTTGGCATCGGTGACTTTGACTTTCGGATTGGTTCCCGAAGTATCTTCCTTTTCAAAAGTGAACGGCGCTTGGGGCGCATTCTCTTCGCTGCCTATGCCATGATAAAGGTCAAGCGCCGCAATATCGCCGCGCTCTTCAAAAAGCGCCGGTTTGCCGGTGGTTGCGGGGGCGACAGTTTTTTTATCTTTTTCCAAAATATTTTTGGCTTCTTTTTTTGCCGCTTTACTGGCTTTGTTTTTTTGTCCGGCGAAAGCTGCAAAACTATTGGTTGAAAAAGTCGTGGTGATTATCAAAAACAGCATGGTTAAAAACGCCTGCGTTTCTCTTCTTTTGAACATTTATTCCTCCATTGTCGATCTTGAGCGCACGGATTCTACAAGCAATCTCATCAATCCTCAAAGACCTGTCGGTCTCTAATTTGAATCCCTGCATAACAGCGACTGCCAATTCTCTAAATTAAAAGCCAGACCCGCAAGAAAATTTCAGACGGCATTTTTTTCGCCGTTGCTGATTAGTGGCAACCGGCGGAAATCCATGTCGTAAAAATTTCAGAGTCTTCCTGATGAGATAAAGCGTGTCTGTCGTTTTAGCAGGAATTCCAATTTCATCTGCGCCAAGAATGAATTAAATTTTGGGTTAAGGGGTGAGGCTGGCAAAACATCGCATCATTATTTCACAATCGGCTTTTTTGACAAACTAATGGATGGCTCTCAAAAAATCGACCGCTTTATCCTGCAACCGGCGCGGCGTCCGCTTGCAGGCGATATAACAACTCGCCGGCTTTCGCGACAAATAAAATGCCTTCACCCTCGCGGTCGCGCCATTCATCAAGCTTGATTTGATTGGGATTTAAATAAGCTAAATTAACCTGTCGGCAGCGCGCTTCGGAAATTTGTGTCGCAAGCGTCACCTGTAGGCGTGGCATTTCAATTCCGGTCATCGCATCATAGCTTCCAAGTCCGCGCAGGTGTGTGCTGTGGGCAAGCACACCGCCCGGATAATGTTTGAATCTGTCCCACTGTTTTTGAAAATAGTCGCGTGTGTGATAGCCGATTTCATCAATGAGTGTGCCGTGTGTGTAACTGATTTCCTTGATGTGCGGCGCATAAATAATGATTTCGCCGCCATCGGCTACGACCGGCTCCAGTTTGTACATGCCTTTGGCGGCTGTCCACAAATCTTCGTACATCTCAGGCATCACCGAAAGCACCCGCGTGAACGGTTTTTCAACATAACGAACATGCAAACGGCATGAGAGGTCAGCCGCCGCCGAGTAAGCCGTTTCGGGCGAACCGATGAAAAGCCCTGCTAAACCTTGGTTTTTGACCACCATTGAAAAACAGAGTTTCGGTTTATCAATCAGCGCCGCAGCGCGGTCAATGACGCGGCGCACCGGCGTTGATTTGGTGCCGATGATTGAATAACTGGTAATCATTGCCCCAAGCCAGTGCGAAAAGTTAATCACCTCGGCGCCGCCAATGCCGGGAAAGAAATATTTATTGCCGCCGGAAAAGCCTACGACTTCATGCGGAAAAGTCGGCCCGCAAATCATCAGTTGGTCATAATCTAAAATCAACCGATTCAATCGCACATCAACCGCTTGATGCATTAATCCATCAGTGAGTTCGGCAATCTCCTGAGCCGGAATTTGTCCGAGGCTCACGAAAGTCTCAGGCTTTTCCCAATGATGATTGAACACCTCAACACCGCGATAAAGCCCGGCGCGCTCTTCGGCAGAGACGCCAATCAGTTGATTGATGGCAGTTTCGTTCAGGGGTTGGTGAGTGCCAAGCGCGATGAGGTAATCGAGGCGTTTAACGCGCCGGTTGAGCAGTTCAAAAAAGAGACGAAACATCAAGGGAATCGGCGCGGTGCGGGTTCTATCGGGAATGATGATGAGCACACGCTTACCATCAAGCGGCAGCGCTTCAAGCGCCGTCGCCATGAGTTCTCTGATTTCAGCAACCGCAAGAAAATCATTTTCGCTGGCTTTGCCAATCAGCATTTTCAGACTCCACGATTACCATTTCGTGATTATGGTTTTGCCAAAACTTCGGTCGGGGTTTCAACCCGAATTCCATAATACTTAAAATCAGCATCATTGAAGGTCAACAACGCATCAATTGAATGAAGGTTCATCGCTGCAACCAACCGGGTGTCATAAGCTTTGTAGCCGGAGATATGATTGGCATTAACCAAAGCTCGCCACTCAGCAAATAGGGATGCATCAGGCAACAGCAAAAAAACCTTCAGGAGATTGAAGATTTCTTTGTCGGCGGCATCAGTTGAAAGTCCCAAACCGTTATCGTTCTTATCCCGCGTCGCCACCACCCAAAACTCAATCAAACTTTCATAGATAATGTAAAGGTCTTGCTTTTTTGTAAGGAGGAGCTTGATCGCATCTGAGGTCGCTTGGTGCTGTGAGCTTTGTATGTCAACAAGCCGCACCAAAATATTCGTATCAACGAGGTAGGTCATCGCTGCCGATTAATTCTCTCTTCGTAAAGTGATTCGCGTTTCAAAGCTTCATCCGAAACCGGTTCGTTTTTCGGAGCCAGAAGGTTTTTCTGCCACTCCTCGAAAAAAGCGAGTCTTTCTTCGTAAGTCAGCGACTCTGCGGTCACTTCTCTTTCTGCAATCGATATCATAGTGGCATCCTATCACGAATTGATTGATATTTATACCTGATCAAAATCACATCGATCTTCTGCGGCGACGACGGGATTGCGCAGGGTGCCGAGTTTTTCAACCGTCACTTCAAACACATCACCGGCTTTTAGCAGCACCGGCGGTTTGCGAAAGATGCCGACGCCTTCGGGTGTGCCGGTGGCAATCACATCGCCCGGCTCAAGCGTGATGCCCTGCGAAATATACGAAACCAGATAGGCGATTTTAAAAATCATCTTCGCCGTATTCGAGGTTTGCATCACTTCGCCGTTCAGTCGCCCCTCGATATGAAGCGCCTGTACGTCTTCGATTTCATCGCCGGTGGTAATAAACGGGCCAAGTGGCGCAAAGGTATCAAGCCCTTTGCCGCGCACCCACTGACCATCACCGAATTGCAAATCGCGGGCGCTCACATCGTTAATCAACGAGTAACCGAAAACAAACCTGAGCGCCTCGGTTTCGCTTACCCGTTTGGCGCGGCGACCCATGACCACTGCAAGCTCGGCTTCGTAATCTACTTGTGTACTAATCGTCGGTAAGACAATCGGCGCATTGTGGGCGCTGAGCGCGTTTGGCAGTTTGTTAAAAATGAGCGGCGCGGCGGGCGGTTCCGAACCGCCTTCAATGGCGTGGTCGGCGTAGTTGCGCCCGATGGCGAGAATTTTCGCGGGCGTCACCGGCGGCAGAAAGGTCACGCTATCCACCGCGAAACCGACGCCTTCATTCTGCAAGGCGTCGCTTGCCTTCGCGCTATCAACCAGCGCGTTGATTTCACTGAGCGCCACACTGCCGCGCGCGATAATCTCTGAAACACTTTTAATTTCACTGAGCCAGTTGGCGACCGGTTCACCGCGTTCGCGCACAGCATTCGCCAGCATCGCGAGGTCAATCAATTTTTCCTCAACAAGAACTCCTACTTGCTGGGGGTTCGATTCATCAGCTTTAAATAATGCCAGTTTCATTTAGGTTTTTGCTCCAATCTATTAAGTTAAGGATACAGGATTCAGGATTCAGAGAAAGGAAAGTATGAAGTAGGAACGCGGAACGATGAACAACTTCATAACGCATTCTGTTCATCGTTCATCCTTCTGCCTTCAGCGTTCCTCTGCCCTGAATCCTGTATCCTATACCGCGGTTTGCAATCGACGGCGTTGAAATTCATCAAAGGTGACGGCAAGCACAATGACTGCGCCGATGATTACCTGTTGGGTGAATGACGAAATGCCGAGCAGGTTCGCGCCGTTTGCAAGCACACCCATAATCAATGACCCGATAATCGTGCCGATGACGGTGCCTTGTCCGCCGCTGAGCGACCCGCCGCCAATGACCACCGCCGCGATGACGCGCAATTCATAACCTTCGCCGGCGGTCGGTTGCCCGGTAACTAACCTTGCCGATTCAATCGCTCCCGCGAGTCCCGCAAGCGCGCCTAAAATCACATAGAACATGACTTGATAGCGCGACACCCGCACCCCCGCATAACGCGCCGCTTCCGAGTTGCTGCCAATCGCATACGAATAACGCCCCGCCTGAGTGTTGTTCAATAAAAAATGAATGGCAAGTGCGACCACCAGAACAATCAACAAGGGAATCGGCATCACGCCGAATAAATTGCCTTCGGCTAGATACCCGAAATCATTTGGTAGACCGACAACCGCTTTGCCATCGGTGACCAGCAAAGCGATGCCACGATAAATGCCCATCGCGCCAAGCGTGACAATGAACGGCGGAATCTTGAGCATCGCCACTGCCGCGCCGTTCACGAGTCCGAACATCGCGCCTGCCGCAATGCAGACTAAAATTCCCAATAACACCGGCGCGCCCGCGACCATCGCAATAGCGCCAATCACGGCAGTGAGCGCCATCATTGAACCGACCGAAAGGTCAATGCCGCCCGATACCATCACCACCGTCATGCCGATTGCCATAATCGTAATCACGGCGGTCTGTCGCGCAACACCTGCAAGATTGCCAGCCGAAACAAATTTCGGTTCCAGCACGGCAATCACCATGCAAAGCGCGATGAGGCTGACAAAAGGAAGAAAGCGTTTAATCCAGTCTGACATATGGTGTTCTCAATAAAATTGATTCGCGAAGGTTGCGGCGCTTTGCCGTTGATTAGCGACTTAAACCTTCTGATGAAACTTCGGGTGCTAAGAAATTAGCATCTTCAACAGCGGCATACCTCAACACCTCTTCCTGCGTCGTTTTGCGGGCATCGAGTTCGGCAACCAGTCGTCCGCGCCGCATCACCAACAAGCGGTCAGCCATACCTAAGAGTTCCGGTAAATCCGAAGACACCATTACGACTGCCGCGCCCGCTTCCGTGAGTTCATTGATGGCGCGGTAAATTTCCGAACGCGCCGCCACATCAACGCCGCGCGTTGGTTCATCGAGCAGGAAGACTTGCGAACCGGCAAATAGCCAGCGACCGAGTAAAACTTTCTGTTGATTGCCGCCACTCAGTCGCGCCACAGTTTTCATCGGGTCGGGCGGGCGAATGTGCAATTTTTCGATGTACTGGCGCGTGGCATCCTGTTCGCGTTTGCGACTGAGCCGCCAATTCCTGATAAGCGCCCGCACATTGGCAAGCGTCAGGTTATGCGCCATTGATAAATTCAGACAAAGCCCTGTGCGTTTGCGGTCTTCGGTAAGTAGACTCAACCCTTCATTCACGGCGCGCTCAGGATGCCCGGCAAAAAGCTTTGCCCCATTCAAATAAATTGCGCCGCTGTCTGCCGCGTGTGCGCCGAAAATGGTTTCAACGAGTTCGGTGCGACCGGCTCCCGCGAGTCCGGCAATGCCTAAGACTTCGCCTGCACGCGCTGCAAAGCTGACGTTCGCAAATTTTCCGGCAAGCGATAAATCCTGAATGACGAGGCGCGCTTCCCCGATGTGCGCCGCGCGTGGTGGAAAAATTTCTTTCAATTCACGACCCGCCATGAAGCGTATGATGTCATCCATTGAAAGCTCGCCCCACGCGCCTGTGTAAACCGCCTGCCCGTCGCGCAAAATCGTCAAGCGGTCGGCGATAGCTTCGAGTTCTTCGAGGCGATGCGAAATGTAGATAATCGCCAAGCCGCGCGCTTTGAGGTCGCGAATCAAGCGAAACAATTCATCAACTTCGCGTGTGGTAAGCGACGAGGTCGGCTCATCCATGACGATGACGCGCCGGGCTTCCAAAGTAGCGCGCATAATTTCAACGATTTGGCGGTCGGCGGCGCTCAGACGTTCGACACGCGCTTCAGGGTCGAGTTCAAAGCCGTATTCGGCGAGCAGTTCCGCGGTCTTGGCATTCAATTGACGTTTACTAAGGATGCCGAGCGGCGCAAAGCTGAGCGGCTCACGACCGAGAAAAATATTTTCCGCCACGGTGAGGTGCGGCGCGAGCGCGAGTTCCTGATAAATCATGGCAATGCCTTGGGCGAGCGCCGCCGCCGGATTGTTAATTCGCGCCTCGTTGCCATTGATGAGAATCTCGCCGCTATCGGGTTGATGCACGCCCGCGAGAATTTTCATGAGCGTCGATTTGCCCGCGCCATTTTCGCCCACGAGCGCGTGAACTTCGCCCGCCGCGGCAGACAAATTGACCTCCGCGAGCACGCTATTCCCGGCAAATGATTTACTAATGCGGCGCATTTCTAGCGCCGGGGCGTTTGAAGTCATAAAGCAAGCTTTTCTCTGAGAGTGAGGTCCCAATTTTCTTCATCACTAAACGAACAAATTATAAGATGTCTTTGTGAGCGACGACATTTTTAAAACCATTTCTGCAATAATGTTCGACCACTTTCAGTTATAGCAAAGCGGGCTGTAGCATCTTCTTGATCCCCATACCCCATCTGGGTTTCTTCTTTTGTCATATAACCTAATTGCACCAGATGATATAGAAGGAAAGGCATTGCCACTACACCGAAACTATTGCGTCCAGCAATTTTCATTGCATTTATACCATATTGAGTTAGCGTCTTTTGTATCAGGTGTCTCTTCCGATCCTCAATCTGCTTTTGACTTAGCCCTTTATTCTGATGATGTTGGCTATGGCAGTTGTGGCAAAGGACAATTGTGTTGTCATAAACATTATTTGAATGATTGTTATCAATATGATGATTTGTGAGTATTTGAATCCCTCTGATCCCACAGATGGCGCAAGTATCATCCGTCTCACTATACAACCAGTCCTCTAGTTTCATTCCTTCCCCTTGTAAAATCATGTAGTTCTCTCGCTCACAACGAATTTGGGTTGTGTATAGCTCAAAGCAAGAACGCTGAAAATCTATTACCACATTTTTTCTATGGCGCTTTGAGGAGTTGCTGCATTTCGGGCGTGTTGATGTTGTCTTTGGTAAGCAAACTCACGCCGGTGTCCATTTTGCGCGGCGGTTCCTGACCATTTAATTTATTGACCATACTTTTGACGCCTTCGTAACCCATCTTGAAAGGGTTTTGTAACACCAGCGAATCAATCGCTCCGGCATTCAAATCGTCAATCAAATTGGGGCTGGAATCGAAACCCACCAATATGACTTTGCCTGCCAGACCCTTCTGTTTAATCGCCTGCACGGCACCTACTGTCGAAGATTCATTCGAGGCGAAAAAGCCGTTCAAATCGCTGTGCGCCGTCATGATGTCGGTCGCGCGATCAAGCGATTTGGCGCGGTCAGCTTCACCATATTGAAAAGCGACGATTTCAATGCCGGGATATTTCTGCTTGATGGTTTCCTGAAACCCTTGTTCACGCTCGTCGGTCGAAACTGAACCGGCTTTGACGCCAAGGATTGCCACTTTACCTTTGCCGCCGAGTTTTTCTGCCAGCCGTTCAGCCGCGACCACGCCACCTTGACGATTATCGGTGGCAACATATGAAAGATATTTTTCGGTATTGATGCCGGAATCGAAAATGGTTACGGGGATGCCTTCTTTCTGAGCGCGTTCAACCACCGGCACCAAAGCATCGCCATGCGAAGGGGCAAGCACGATGCCATCGACGCGGCGGTTAATCGCGTCTTCGACCATGTTGATTTGCCCTGTGTAATCGGTCTCCTGCGCGGGACCTTTCCAGATGATTTCTACATTCAATTCTTTACCGGCAGCTTCTGCGCCCGCGTGAACGCTTTGCCAGAAGAAATGCGACACGCCTTTCGGAATCACTGCAATGACCCGCTTGGTGCTCGCTTCGCGACGACATCCGGGCGCAAAGCAACAGACTGAAACCAGCAATACAAGTACAATCAGTTTAAATTTATTCATAATTCCTCTTTATCTTGAAAAAGCCTGAAAACCCACACAATGAAGCATCCACTTTCAGGTCGCGCAAAAATATTCCTGCAAGGCAAAAAATAAAAAGCACTCACGGCAACTCGTATTGTCGCCTGTGCGCTAGTCTGCTGTTCATCCGGTTTTCAAGAATAGCGCGAACAGTAGTGCAATCGGCAACCAAATATCAAACCCTGCTCTTCATTCATTAAAAATGTGAGCCGTCTGTGCATCAACAAACTATTTTCTTACCTTTTCACCTCTTCAATTTGAGGCAATTTTTTAATGAATCTCCGGTTCCGGGGTTTCCGCGCCCTCGTGCAGAAAATCGAAATCACAACCCTGGTGCGCCTGCGTGACATGCGTGGTGTAGAGGGCGCTGAATCCGCGCGCGTACCTCAACTGCGGCGGACGCCACTCGCTTCGGCGCTTTTCCAACTCTGCCTCACTGACTTGTAGATGCAGTCGGCGACCGGGCACATCCATCTCTATCACATCGCCATCGCGCACCAACGCCAGCGGCCCGCCGATGTAGGATTCCGGCGAGACGTGCAAGACGCACGCCCCATAAGAGGTGCCGCTCATGCGGGCATCGGAAATCCGCACCATATCGCGCACGCCTTTCTTCAAAAGTTTTTGCGGAATCGGCAACATTCCCCATTCCGGCATACCGGGACCGCCAAGCGGCCCGGCATTTTGCAACACCAGCACAGAGGTTTCATCAACCGTTAAATCCTCGTCATTCACCCGCGCTGCCAGGTCATTATAATCTTTGAAAACCACGGCGCGTCCGCTATGTTTGAGCAAATGCGCTTCGGCAGCAGTCGGTTTAATTACCGCACCATCAGGCGCAAGGTTGCCATAAAGAATCGCCGTGCCGCCTTTTGCTGAAACCGGATTACTGAGCGGGCGAATGATTTCCGGTTTGAACACCTTTGCGGATTCAATATTCGCGCCCATCGTCTTGCCCGATACCGTCAGGCAATCAAGATTCAGGAGTTCGCTAATCTCATGCATCAAGGCGCGAAGTCCCCCGGCATAATAAAAATCTTCCATCAGGTATTCACCTGACGGGCGCAGGTTGGCAATCATCGGCGTATGTTGGGAAATGGCATCGAATTTGTTTAACTCCAATTTCAACCCGACGCGACCTGCGAGAGCGACGAAATGAATAATCGCATTGGTCGAACCGCCGATTGCCATATCAACAGTGATGGCATTTTCAAAAGCGCCTTCGGTTAAAATGTCGCGCGGTTTCAAATCTTCCCAGACCATTTCAACGATGCGTCGTCCGCAGGCGGTCGCCATACGTTGATGGCTGGCGTCAACCGCAGGAATCGAAGAAGCGCCCGGAAGCGTCATGCCCAAAGCTTCGGCAATCGCGGTCATCGTCGAAGCCGTGCCCATCGTCATGCAATGACCTGCCGAACGCGCAATGCCGCTTTCCATTTCCGACCATTCACAATCACTGATATTACCGGCGGATTTTTCCGCCCAGTATTTCCACATATCCGTGCCACTGCCAAGCGTCTGCCCGTTCCAGTTGCCGCGAAGCATCGGACCTGCGGGCAAATAGATGGCGGGCAAATTCATGCTGATTGCGCCCATCAGCAATCCCGGTGTCGTTTTATCGCAACCGCCCATCAGCACCACGCCATCGACGGGTTGACTGCGCAGTAACTCTTCGGTTTCCATCGCCAGAAAATTGCGATACATCATCGGGCTTGGCTTCATGTAGGTTTCGTTGACCGGCATTGCCGGGAGTTCAACCGGGAAGCCACCCGCCTGCCACACACCGCGTTTGACTTCGTCGGCGCGGGTGCGGAAATGGCTGTGGCAGGTGGTCAGGTCGCTCCACGTATTGACGATGGCAATGACCGGTTTGCCCGCAAAATCGTTCACCTCATAGCCCATCTGTTTGGCGCGGGCGCGATGACCGAATGAGCGCAGGTCTGTCGCGCCAAACCAGCGATGACTGCGCAATTGTTCAGGGGCTTTCTTTGAAGACATCGATTCCTCCGATGAAGCCTTGAATTAATTCAAAAGTCTCACGCAACAAACGGAACATCTGAAAATTGGCAAAGACACCGGCAGATTTTGCTGGCGCGGTTTCCGTCTGTTCCGTTATTTCCGTTGGTTTTGTCAGCTTTCTATTTCCCTTTAGCTGAATTCCACTCAATCAAAGCAGTAGGTGTCTGCGCCGCCAATCCCCGCGAGGTCAAGCGACAAATCGTTTTTAAAAAGCGTGACCGGAAAAGCCATCACGCCTGAAAAATGATGGCGCAATCGTTGCGGTGTCATGTGGGAATTCATCATCTGCTCATTCAATCCAAAGATTTTCTGTGATTTATAAATTGAAGAAGACCCGCCCGCTCACACCTGCGCAATTTGCCTTTTTACTTTTACCTTTTGCCTTTTTACTTATGCCTTAACACCGCCGTTGACCAACCAACCGCCATCCACAAAGATGGTCTGTCCGGTGATGTAGTCGCTGGCATCCGAAGCCAGTAAAACGGTGGCTCCGGCTAAATCCGCAGCCGTGCCCGGGCGACCAAGCGGAATCGGCGCAACCGCGCTTTCGTAAAGTTCGGGGTCGGAAAAAACCGCATCGGTCATCTTCGTCCAAAATCTGCCGGGCGCAATGGCATTCACGCAGATGTTATCGCGCGCGAGTTCAACAGCGAGGCTGCGGGTCATCTGTCGCATCCCGCCTTTGCTGATGGCATAGAGCGCAATATTGGGAACGATGATTTCAAATGCCACCGAGCCGACATTAATGATTTTGCCTTTGCCCTGAGAGCGCATAATCCGCGCTGCTTCCTGAGCGGCAAAAAACGCGCCCTTCAAATTAACCGCCATTAACTGTTCCCAATCGTCTTCGGTAAATTCGTCAACCGGTTGACGAATGTTGATGCCTGCGGCGTTCACCAATATATCCAAGCGCCCGAAACGCGCGGCGGTGATTTGCACCATCGTCTGGATGCCGGTCACATCGCTGACGTCCGTGGGCAGAAAAAATGTTTGCCGCCCGATTGCTTGAATCATCGCGGCAGCGGCTTCGAGTTCACTGGCGGTGCGCGCCGCTAAAGCGACATCGGCACCGGCGTGGGCAAGCGCCAGCGCCATCCCTAACCCTAGTCCACGACTTCCGCCCGTAACCAGCGCAACGCGCCCGTCAAGGCGAAAACTCGGCATGATAAATTCCGACGGCATACTTTGGTTATTGCTCATAACGATTAAATGTTTTAAGACAGCGTTGGCAACAACACGGCTTTGATGTCATCGCCCTGGGCTGCCATCATGCGGCGAAAGGCATCGACGCCTTCCACAAGCGGAAAGGTCTTCACCCAACTCATCGTCTCTACGCGACCGGTCGCCAGCAAATCTACGGCAACTTTCAATTCGTCCAACGACGCTGCATAACTGCCCTGCACGCGCCTTTCGGTGAGCGTCACATCGTAAGAGTTCATGGAGATGGTGTTTTCGCGCGTGCCAATCCAAACCGTGATACCGCCGGGGCGCGTCGCTTCCAAAGCCTGTTGCTTGGACACGCTGCTGCCGACCGCATCCACCACTACATCCGCGCCCTCGCCTCTGGTCAGCGCCAATATCTCTTCCAGAAAATTGCTGTAGCTCGAATTGATGGTGTGTTTCGCGCCAAGTCGGTTGGCGACATTCAGGCGTTCCTGAATCAAATCGGCAACGATGGTTTCGGCAGTCGTCAAACATTGAAATGCCTGTTGACAGAGCAGCCCGATGGGTCCCGCGCCGACAATGGCAACCCGGCTGGGGATGAGTTGCCACGTCAAGCCAACAACGTGAACGCCGTTTGCCAAGGGTTCCGCTAAACTCGCCGCTGCCGCAGGCAACGACTCAGGCCAGGCGACCAGACACTTTTCAGGAACCGAGACCAGTTCAGCAAAACCACCTTGCCGGTTCATGCCGAATAATTGTCGCCTGGCGCACAGGTGGCTATTGCCGCGCAAACAACGCACACATTCGCCGCAACCGTACAACGAATGCGATACCACCCGTTGACCGCGTGTGAACAAGCGGACCTTCGCGCCAACCTCTTCAATGATGCCGCAGAATTCATGTCCCATCACCAGCGGCGGAACCCGGCGCGGGCTGCGCTTTTTGAAGGCTTCAAGTTCACTGCCACAGATGCCGCAAGCCTCGACGCGCAACAGCACTTCACCAGCGTCGGGACGCGGTTCGCTCTGTTCGGCAATCTTCAATTGTTCATAGTCGGGGTAAAGTAGAACTTTCATAGGGTGAACCGTATCACAATAAAAAATAGGTAAACAATCGCGCACACCAATAGCGGAACGCCAAAGAGTTTGTGCGGTTTAAGTATTTGCCTGGCATCCGCTGACAACAACCGGGGCAGCACGAAATAAAGCGCCAGAAAAATTGCCAGCGCCTGCAACGGAACCAAAAGCACACCTTCGGTAAAGGCTGCCGTTTGAATCAACCGCACAGGTTGCAAACCGAGCGCATAGGTGATGAGAAAATTGACGCCGACAAGCGCAATTAAAAAGAGCCGGAATTGCTTTTCCCAGGCGAGCCGCCCAAAACGCGGCACACAAATCCGGTAGCCGTCCGAGAGCAGCCTGGGCCATCCCGCCAGTTGTCCGAGCAACGTGCTGAAGAGCGCCGCCCAGCCCGCGAGGATGAATAAAATTTCTCCGGTCTTGCCCCAATGCGAACCGAAGACAGCGGCAAGCTCGAACGCCACGCGAGGACCTTCGGGAACCACTTGAAGCGGGCGAAGAATGGTCGCGCCCGCAAGCATAAAACCGAGCGTGGTTGCCATACCAATCACCAATGCCACTGTTGCATCGGCGTAAACCACGCGACACCAGCCGCGCACTTTGCTCGCAGTCTCCGAACTCATTTGTTTGAGCGCCGCAACCTCGCCTGGCTTTCCATACGGGCGTCCATGTGTCATGCCGTATCCGGCTCCGAGTACCCAGTAGGTGTACCAGACTTGCGAAGCGAAGCCGCCCGCCGCCCAACCCATAATCGGAGCCATCTCGCGCCACGGGTTGGCATCAATCTTTCCGGTTTGCACAGCCCAATCGGGAATATCGGGAATTTGAAAACCTAAGAGTCCTTGCAGCACTGCGCCGAGTTCAGGCGAGGTTTTCAAGGCAACATACCCGACACCGATAATCATGACCAGCACCAGCAAGCTCATCACACGCTTGAGCGCATCGAAGCGACCCGACCAGACCACAGCCATCGCCAGCGCCGCAAGCATCCAACTCCAGGCAAAGGCGGGAAGCGCCGGAACCAACGCATGGGCAAAGGTTCCCGCGGCAACTGCGAGTCCACCTGTCGAAATCGTCGCGGCAAAAGTTTGCGCCAGCAACACAATCCAGACCGCCCAGTTTCGCGGGCCCGGAAGACGGCTGAACATATCCATCATCCCTTCGCCCGTCGAAACCGTATAACGCGCACCCGCCATGCCAACCCAATACTTCAAAAATATCGCGAGCGCCGGCACCCATAACACAGCCGTGCCGAGCACTGCGCCAAAGCGGGTTGACAGGATGACTTCGCCTGAGCCGATGGCTTCGCCCATCCAGACAAATGCCGGGCCAATCATCATCAATAACGCCCACCCGCGCGGCGCATCGGGAAGCGGCGGCAAGTCCACATCCTTCACCTGAGTTTCTGCGGATGTTTGTCGGTCTTCGTTTTGCACTGTGCTTGACATGGCTTTCTCTGTTGGTGAGTTCAGGCGATATGCGCGCCCTGGGTTTCGACATACACAGCATATAGCGATTGGCTCGCGGTCATAAACAAGCGATTGCGTTTTGCGCCGCCGAAACAGATGTTGCTACAGATTTCCGGCAGCAAGATTTGTCCGATGCGCTCGCCATCGGGCGCGAAGATGTGCACGCCGTCAAAGCCTGCGCCCGCCCAACCGCCGCTTGCCCAGATGTTGCCATCGACATCAGCACGCACACCGTCGGAGCCGCCCGCTAACTCTCCATTTTTGGTCTTGAGTTTCATGGACGTAAACACTCGACCGTTAGTTAATTTTTTACCATCGACCACATCCCAGACTTTGATGTGGCGTGGCGCTTCGCCGCTTGGCGAAACCCCTGTGTCGACGATATAGAGCTTTTTGTAATCCGGCGAGAAACAAAGTCCGTTGGGTTTGAAGAGTTCGTCTGTCACCATATCTATCTTCGCCGTCTTCGCGTCAATGCGATAGACCGCTTCTTTGATGTAGAGTTCACCTTTGTTGCCTTCGTAAGCTTTCATCGTGCCGTAACCGGGGTCTGTAAACCATATGCCGCCGTCCGGGTGAACCACGACATCATTGGGCGCGTTGAAGGGTTTGCCCTGCCATTTGTCTGCAAGCACCGTCACCGTGCCGTTGGGTTCATAACGCACCATGCGCCGGGTCGCGTGTTCGCAAGAAATTTGCCGCCCTTCATAATCAAAGGTGTTGCCGTTACTGTTGTTCGATGAGTTGCGAAAGGTGCTGACGTGCCCGTCTTCGGCGAGCCAGCGACATTGAATATTATTGGGAATGTCGCTCCACACCAGATACTGCCCGTTGCCATTCCACGCCGGACCCTCCGCCCAGAGCATACCTGTGTGCAGACGTTGAATCGCCGCATTGCCGATTTTATATTTGTCGAAGCGCGGGTCAAGCACCACGATGTCTGAATCTGGATAACGCACAGGCGGCGCGTCCGGCGCGTAGTTGCGTTGCTGCCCAAAGGTCGTCAATGCGAAAGTCGACGCGGCGGTTGCGGCGACAAAAGCGCGGCGACTGAGTCGCGTGGATGACGTCAGGTTAAGGTCGTCGGTTAAATATTTTTTTCGCTCCATAGATTTATGGAAACTCCAAGTATGTGTTTATGAACTGCAAGGGAACCGTAAGGCGCAGGCGATACATCAACCGCCTGCAAGTGAATTGAGTGCTGCAAAGTTAAACGAGCAACAGAGAGCATACGGAACAAACGGCAATAACGGAATAGACAAGAAGCAAAAACTGAATATTTTCTATTTATTCCGAGTCACAAACGCAGGAACTCTGAAGCAATAGCAGAGGTCGTCACCCCTGCAAACACCAGAGCAATCGCATTTTCATTCGTCGGGCTGTTGATTGAGACAAAGGCTTTGTTCTTTCCGCTTGATGGTGTTCTGCCGTTTGCGAATTTAAATTTTAATCACTTGTCCGGTTTCGATGGCGCGATTGGCAAGCAGCACGGATATTGCCGCGTTGCGCCCCACTTGAAAATCAACTTCGGCTTTTTTACCCGAACGAATGCAGGAGATGAACGATTCCAACTCCCGATAGACCGCGCTCAACCGCTGTCTGCTCTGGGTATCAACCTGAGTGCCTTCTTTTTGAGTTTGTTGCGAAGCTTTCATGGTTTCGCCGGTTGCGGTGATGACGGTCGCGCCCTCGGCTTTGACCAGTTCGGGAGACTCTTTTTCGCGGAAATAGAGCGCCTGATTCCAACCCATTTCGATGGTTCCTTCGGTGCCCATAATGACAATCTTTTCGCCGTCGTGGGCATTGGTCGTGGTTGACGTAAACAGGGCTTTTTGTCCGGCGGGATAGGTGTAGATGACCGAAACGTTATCGTAAGTTTCGCGTCCGTCTTTCCAATAATCGATGCCGCCCATGCCGGTGACTGCCGCAGGGATTGAACCGTAGATAAGATTGACGATTTCAATCATGTGCGAGCCGAGTTCAGCCATCAGCCCTTGCGAATAGCGTTTGTACATGCGCCAGTTGATTAAGTGTTCAAGGTCTTCGTAACCCCACGGGCGCGGGTCGAAATCGCTTTTCGGAACCGGTCGCCGCCAGTTGCCGTTGCGATGCCAGTGACAACGAATGTGGGTAATCTTGCCAAGCGCCCCATCGCTCGACATCGCCAAAACCTTATGAATCACCGGGTCAAAGCGGTGTTGATGACCGACCTGCACGACAAGCTTAGGATGCGCACGCGCGGCTTTAAGCATCTGGTCGCATTGCGCCACCGAATAAGCCATCGTCTTTTCAACGAAGGCATGTTTTTCGGCGGCGAGCGCGGCAAGCGCGATTTCTGCATGCAGGTGAAGCGGCGTGGCAATGACTACTGCATCCACCTCTTTACTTTCGATGAGCTTGCGGTAATCGTTAAAGGTTTTCGGCGCGCTTGCGGCAAGCCCCACGGCTCTTTTTAAATTTGGTTCAAAGATGTCGCAGATCGCCGTGATGCGGGCGTTCGGCACGGTTGCCAGATTGCGCGTCAGTCCACTGCCTTGACCGCCGACTCCGATAACCCCGACGTTGACCTGTTCATTGGCGCTGGCGGCGAAAATATTTTTGCCCGCCGAGGTGAGCAACAGGCTCGCCGCGCCAACGGTTGAGCCTTCCAAAAAATTGCGTCTCGATAATCTCTTTTCCGTCATACTTGCTTCCTTCAAAAATTCAATCTAACAGTGCCAGCACTGCCATCCGCCTGTCGATAAAAAATCAAGGCGCGGGTTTCTTTGCGGTCTTTAAAAAACGCCCTTGCTTTATCAATGCCTGAGACCATCACGACTTTCGAGAAAACCTCTGCGTCAACGCCGCGCGGCGTGATAATCGTCGCGCTCAGGATGCCGTCAACCGGATAGCCGGTTCGCGGATTCATAATGTGACAATAAGTTTTTTCGCCAATCTCAAAGGATTTTTCGTGACAACCGGAGGTCGAAATGGATTGGTCTTTGAGTTCGAGAGTCGTCACCTGACGCGCGCGACTGGTCGGGTCGTTGACGGCGATTTTCCAGGACGTTTGATTGGGCGGTGTGCCGATGGCGTAAATCGAACTGCTGCCCGCAGTGATGAGCGCCGATTGCACGCCGCTGGCGCGCAAAATCTCTGCTGCTTTATCCACCGCATAACCTTTGGCAATGCCGCCTAAATCAAGCTCTATGCCCTCGCGGTCAAATCGTATGGCGCGTTTTGCGCTATGAAGTTTGACATGTTCATAGCCAACGTTTGCCATCACCGCTTGCAACGCTTTTGCATCAGGCACGCGCCCCTGACCTTTGAAAAATCCCCAGGCTTTCATCAATGGCCCGACGGTAATATCGAATGCGCCATCAGTCGCGCGGCTGTAGTCGAGCGCGTATTGCAACAAATCGAACAACTCTTTTTCGCAAGTGATTTCCCGGTGCGCCGCATTGCGATTGATATAGGTGAGTTCACTGGTTTCCGAGTAATTGCTCAACTGATGATCCAGGCGTTCAATCTCTTCAAATGCGGCTTCGGCAGCTTCGGCGAGTCGCGTTTGATTTTCTCCATAGGCGACAATCTCGAACGTCGTCCACATCAAGCGCCGGGCTTCCTGATACCTGACCGGTTGTTGCGCCGATAAATTAAACGGCAACCCGCTAAACATTACCGCAATGCATAAAACGAAAACTTTCATCATGATTTTTATCTGCGCGCACTGGCATTCAAGTCCATAACGCTTGCATTAACGGGCGGACAATGCGCCTGTCAACGGCAATAACCCGTGTCCTGCAACACACGGCACGGGCATTCACATCAACTGCCGTGTGAATACACCCTGTGCGTTTTGTCGTCAAGTAAGATGGTTCGATAGTTTGGAAAATCTGCCAATAAAACCGCCCCCGGCTCGTAATTCAAGGGGCAAAATTTCTGTTGGACTTACGGTAATTTGTTCGAGATTGATGGCTGCCGCCTCATCCAATTTATCGCGCGCCAGCAGAGCTTGATATTTACTTCTGCCGAGAAATGAAAGCGCGACCTTGATGGTCTTTGCCTGCGAACCATTCATCACCGCGAGAAACCAACTGTCGCCCTTGCGACGGGCAAAGGCAGCCAGTTCACCAATCTCACAAACCGGCAGCGCCATCGTTTCATCCCAAGTGCTCGGAATCGTTTTAATCAACTCAACCGCCGGATTCTCTAAAATATTTTTCGGATGCGCGCCGTAAATCAACACCGGCGACGTGAAGATGGCGGCGCTCGCAATCTGGTGCGCCCATGAAGTTTCACGACGACGTTCGCCGAAATGCACAGGCGTGTAATCGGCGTGCCCGGCAAGCATACGTGTAAACGGCAAGGTCGTATTGTGAACGGCGCGCGTCTGCATATTGCGATACTCCAAGCCGCGAATTCCTTCGCGGGTCATCTCATTCGGAAAAGTGCGCGACTCGCCTGCGGGTTTATTGGCTCCGTGAAAGTTGACCATGAGGCGATGCTCAGCCGCAGTTTTGAGCAGCGTTTGATAGAGGTCGATAATCTCTTTCGCTTCGTGGTCGAAAAAATCAATCTTGACGCCGACCACACCGACGCGGTTGCAGAGTTGGAAAAATTGTTGACGTGATTCGGCGGTTCGCAAATCGCGGCTGTGTTTCCAAAACCACACGCCGACATTGTGTTGCCTGGAATGCGCCACCAATTCGCGCATTTCATCTTCGCTCCATTTCTGCCAGAAGCCTTCGACGAGGTTATATTCAAAACCCAGTTTACCCGCGAGGCTGGAAAAATTCTTCATTTCTGCAAGCGTGTTCTCACCGCCATCGAGATATTTCCACACCGCGCGACCGGGTTTAATCCAATCGGTATGAATTCCCTGGGGTAAAAGTTTTTTGTCAGGTGGTGGCGAAAGGCTGTCAATGATGTCGCAATTGACCAGCGCATTTAAGTCCGCGCCAATCATCACCACGCGCCAGGGAGTGGTAATGGTTCCGGTAATAATTGCGGGTCGCGCCAAACGATTAACATCGCTCTCATAACGCAGTCTGAACGGATAGCTGACCGGATGCGCGTGTCCGAGTTGAACTTGAAAACCACGCTGCCCGTCGGCTTGTAGTCCCATCCCACTGTAACCCACAAGCGCCGCTTCGGTGATTGCCGCATAGCCCAGACCGTTTGGTAATTTGATGGTTAAAGGCGGCGCAGCCCATTCGCCGGGTTTAACTTCGCCAATCATTTTGCGTGTGTGAATGCCTTCGTAATGCCCTTCAAAATCGTGAGACCAAATGATACTTCCGGCTGGAATCCTGAAACCGGTTGCTTCATCGGGCACGCGCTCTCCACTGCCGTGTACGACATAGCGAAAGGCGATGCCGTTATTGAAGGCGCGCACTTCAAGTGTGCAAGGCGTTTTGCTTTCCCGATGCACCACGGAAAATTTCGCGCCGTTCGCGTGATTAATCGCTTCACTGTGTACGCCGCGCGTGGCATAGCTTTCATTCAAGCGATAGCTTTCGGTTTTAACGAGTTCAACATCCTGACAGAGATTGACATTGTTGACGAGGATGCCGAGCAGCGATGCTTCTATCACCATTTGATTATTGAATGAGATTTGATAGCCGAGGCGCGACCCGGCTCGCCAGAGCAGTTCAAAGCGCACCTTGCCGTCGGGGCTGACCAGCTTGACTGGGTTTGCGGCAAAGCCTTTGCGGGGATGCAAAGCAAATGCTCCGATAGGGGTTGCCAGGGTTGCAACAAGAAAAGTGCGACGCGAATAGACTTGCTGATGACGTTGGGTTTTTCTCATACATTTTTCCTGAGGGCAGACGAATATATGCAACTCTCCAGTTTTCTCATAGCGGATTTTGGAATCGAATACCCGTTGACCGATGTAGAGGTGTGGAGGTGATTGGAAAACAAAATATAAATCGTTTTCCAATCGGTCTTCGCAATTATCTAAAGTCAAAATCTGACTTCACAATTATCTGACGTCAAAGAAACAAGTGGCAATCAAATTGTCACCTCGTCACCTCGTCACCTCTTCATTTCACCTGTCAATAAGGTTAAACCTGGTCGCGCGCTCTTCGGCGAACGAAGAGTTCATCCTGTTTCGGCTCCGCGTCGCATTCAATGGCGAGCGTCGTCATCGGGTCATCAGGCGCTCTTTCCGGCAAGCCGGTAAATTGCACGCGATAGGTGTCCTGTTTGAAAGCCACTTTCTGCCCGGTGGCAAGTAAACTTGCGGATTTGATTTTGTTCTGTAATCCGGCAATCGCTACCGTATTGCCAGGCCAAAAGTGTACGTGCAGGTAAAGCGTGTTGCCTTTGCGCGAGAAACTGCCAAAGCGACAACGGCGCGGTTGGCAACGGTCAGCGCCGTAAAGCGACTGCCCGTTCTTATCCATCCACGCGCCCACGGTGTTGAGAATACGCACAGATTCTTCGGGCACCGAGCCATCCGGCATTGGCCCGATGTTGATAAGATAATTGCCGCCATCGTGCGCGCAGGTAATCAGGTTGCGAATGACCTGCTTAGGCGTCTTCCACGCATCATCGTTTTTGTGATAACCCCAACTGTCATTCATCGTCATGCAGGCTTCCCAGGCTTTGCCGCCTTCGGCAGCTTCGATGCGTTGTTCGGGTGTGGCAAAATCGCCGGGCAGTTTGTTGCGGTTATTAACGATGATGTCGGGCTGTAATTGAAAGACCATCTGATTCATCTTCTCGGACTCCCAACCTTTCGCGTCTAAGGGCCACGAAACGTCGTACCAGAGAATGTCTATCTTTCCGTAATTGGTCAGCAGTTCCCGCAGGTGGGTGTGAATGTAATCAACGAAGCGACGACGCGCCGCTTCATCTTCTGCCGAGCGCGCGCCATCCGGGTGATGCCAGTCCATCAATGAATAATAAAAACCGACGCGCAAGCCTTCGGCTCGCGCCGCTTCGACATACTCTTTAACCAGGTCGCGACCGGCAGCCTGTTTCGGAGCGCAGTAATTGGTGGTTTTGGTATCGAACAGGCAAAAGCCTTCGTGATGTTTGGTGGTCATCACCATATACTTCATGCCTGCGCGCCGCGCCAGGCGTGCCCACTCGCGTGCCGCATTCGGTTTCGGTTTGAACTGCTTTGCCAGCGACTCGTATTCGCTGACCGGAATGCCTTCCATTTCCATGACCCATTCGTGACGACCGAGGACGCTATAGAGTCCCCAATGGATGAACATACCGAACTTGGCTTCGTGCCACCATCGCATGCGACGCGCGCGGTCGCCTGGTTCGTCGGGATTTGGTGAGGCGGCATTGATTGATAAATCGGAGGCGGCAAGCGCCGCCCCGGCTCCGAGTAACTTGAGATATTCGCGTCGTGATAAATGATTGTACATCGGTTGCTCTCCTGAATTAGAAGTTAATCCTCAATGAGCCTTGCATAATGCGCGGCGCGCGGGCTGAGATAGGCGCGCCAAAGCGCGTGTTGGTCTGTTTGCCTGTCGCGTCGAATGTCATGGCTCCGTCAATATCACGGAAATTCACGCGATTGAAAAGATTGTAAGTCTCCCAGCGAAACTGCAAGCGATACTTCTCGCCGAGTGGAATGTTTTTGAAAAACGCCAAATCGGTATTAAATATCGAAGGCAAACGAATCAGATTTCTGCCTAAATTACCGATACTCCCGGCAGTCGTGGGTTTGGCAAAACACGACCTATCAATCAAGTATGGGGTTCCGGTGGGGTCTTTCAAATAGGTTTTCTTATTGGGGTCGCAAACCGCATTCGGGCGCGCATTGATCGAACCGCCGGTGAAGTCTGTGATATTTGCGGCTCCGGCTGTCCCTGCATACGTCCAGTTCAATCCGGTTCCGGTGCCAAAGACTTTCGGTTTGCCGCTCGCGTAAGAGGTCGTACCGGAAATTTGCCAACCATCAAAGACCGCTTTGATTGCGCCATTCTCCCAGACTCGGCTGAGTCCCGGCACATCCCAGATATAGTTGATGGTAAAGATGTGCGTCTGGTCGAAATCCGCCGGACTATAATTAAACGCCTTGTAAGGTCGTCCGTGAAAGACATCCGAAGAATCGTCATTGGCATAGTCGAAAGTTTTCGACCAGGTGTAGGCGATGCCGTATTGGAAGCCATGCGTGTAGCGGCGATTCACTTGAATTTGCAGCCCGTTATAATTTGACGAACCCGCATAAACGACGGTGGTGATCGAACCGTACCCTTGATAGGGACGCAGAAAATTATCGGCTAACGCGCCGGTTCGATTTGGTCCGTTGGTGCCGACGGCGGAAAACGGATTGCGATTTTGAGGATTGAGATTCAAGAATTTTGCGCCATCGGGAACCTGATTGATGTCGCGGCGCTCGCCAAGATGCCGGGTGAGCGAACCGACATAACTGATTTCCATCACTGTCTGCAAACCAATATCTTGCTGAATGCCGAGTGAAAAATTGTAAGTTGTCGGCGTATGCGATTGGCTCTCAACCGCATTAACGGAACTCGGCGAACTGAGCGCCGTGCCCACCAGATTAACCAGATTATCGATGTTGCCAAAATCAATCGTCAGATTGCGTTGGAACGGTTGATTGTTGACCAGGTTGCCGCCCGTCGTCCCGCCACCGGCGCGCGGCGCATGATAGACGCCACCCATCGCCCGAAGCACGGTTTTGCCTTTGCCGGAAAGGTCCCAGGCTAAACCGAAACGCGGTTCCCAATCAACCGGCTGCACATCTTTGAAGCCTTTGGGCGTACCCGGCTCACCGGCTATGGCTAATCCATTATTGGGGTCGCCGGTTCCGGGAACCAAGGTGCCGACGAGGTTCAGGTTGGTAAACAGTTGCCCGGTGCGCGGGTCTTGGGCGCGACGATTCGCGGTTGCGCAAGCAGCGGTCGCAGGCGTGCCGCCAACGCAAAACGGACGATAGAGCAAAGGCGCTTTGGCGGGGTCGTAGAGCGCCGGATCAAAGTTTGAAGCCAGATTATCGCGCTGCCGCCATTGCGTGTGATAGCCCATTCGCAAGCCATAATTCAAGGTCAACCGCCGATTCACTTTCCATTGATCCTGGGCATACCATTGCAGAAGGACAATCTCAAGATTGGTGAACGGACGCGAACTCGACTCTTGATAGCTCCTGAAATTTCCTAAGAGCGCATTGGCATAGGCATAACCGCTGTTGCCAAGAGAAGCCGAGAAATTACTATCGGTGCCGCTGAAATTGAACACCCCAGACCATTGCCCGCCCGGCGCTTCGCCGTTCAGCACGCGCTCGTAATAGGCACCGAATTTATAGCTGTGGTTGCCGCGAATGATCGAAAGATTATCGGCAAACGAAGGGCGAATATAGTCATTGCCGGTTTCGCCCCAACGATCAAGCCAGTTGATATTGGCTGGTCTGCCTTGAACGCCACTCCAATTCGTTACTCTGGGGATGGTGCCCAGCCGATTGTTATCAGGGAAGAGTTGCGGCGCAGTGTAATTCAAGGCGCTTCGTTGCAAGCGGTCAATCTCACCATCGGAGGGCACGAAGCCTTCCGAGTCGTGGCGCATACCGAAATTAAATTCGTTGACCACAGTGGGGCTGAAGATATGCACCCAGTTTGCCGACCATCCGTTATCTTTATACAGATAATGCGAGCTGATGCCCCAGCGATTTTCATCATTGCCGGGCCAACCCGAGGTGCCGGTTCCTTCATTATCTGAAGTCCACCATTGCGCCTTCACATAGATGCTGTCTTTATTTGATGGCTTCACATCAAAGCGGATAATCTGGCTGCGCTTGGGAACATCAACCGGGCTTTGAACAACATAATTAAACGCGCCGCCGGTGGCGGTAAGCCCGCCCGGCGTATTCGGCAACGGAAAGTAACTGAGCAACGCCTGTCCGCTTTTATTGATGCGCGATTGCGGAATGATATTCAAACCGAGCGGATTGCCGGGGGTGGCGCGCGAGGGGTCACGAAAGCAGGCGCTTTGGTCAGTCGCGTTGCAATTGCCCGTGGTAATCAGCGGGTCGCGAATGAAAACTTTAGCGCCGGTTGAATTGACCGACTGCGAGAAATCCCCTGTTCGTTCCAAGGTTGACGGCATGGTTACGAAACGCGGGTCTTGCGGGGTAATCTGGTGCGGTCTTTCATAGGAGTAGAAGAAGAAAAGTTTGTCGCGGTTTTTGTTGGGAAAGAGTTTGGGTATCTGTACCGGCCCGCCATAATTGAACCCCCAGATGTTATGGCGATAGAGCGGCTTGCCGAGTTCCGCTTTATTATTGAAAAACGGCGTGGCATTGAATGCTTCATTGCGGACGAAGTAGTAGGCTGAACCGGCATAGTTTTTATTGCCGCCTTTAGAGACCAGGTTGATCAATGCGCCGCCATTATTGCCGTACTCTGCGTCATAGTTATTACGCAAGACCTTGACTTCGGCGACGGCATCCTGGTTGATCGTCATGCTCAGTTTGTTTGAGCCGCTCGGCTCACTGGCATTCAACCCATCAACTGAGGCAACCGTCGAACGACCGCGCTGACCGGAGATGTTCGGCAAATCGGTGCCGAACCCTTCGCCTACCGCTTCTATATCGTCGTTATTAGAGGTTCCCGGTATCAGCCGCAACAGAGAGGTAACATCGCGACCTTTGGTTGAAATCAAAGCAATTTGATCTGCCGTCAGCCGCGCCGTGAGGTCGCTCGATTGCGTTTCGATTCGCGCCCCTTCGGTCGTGATGCTGACGGTTTCGCTCACCTGTCCGGGTTTCAATTCGAGATTGCCGAGTGCCAGGACTTCATTGGCGCTCAAGACAACCTGCTTTTGTTCGAGCGTCTGAAAACCCTGTTGTTCGATCTTAACCGTATAGGTGCTTGGTTGGAGCGCCGCGAAACTGAATCTACCTTCATCGTTGGCAGTCAAGGTGCGAACATTTCCGGTTTGTTCGTTGACCAATCGGATGGTGGCTCCGGCAATGATGGCACCCGAAGAATCAACTATGGTGCCGGTAATCGTGCCGGTAATCGTTTGACTGAAAGCCGTGCTGCAAGGAATTAAGCTCAGCAACACTACCATGAGACCTGATAAGCAGTTATTCCTGAAGTAAGCCATGCTACTTTCTCCTCCGGCAATTATCCTCGTAGAGGGCTGAAGTGCCCTTAACTGATGCGGCGCGTCACTCGGATTCGGATAGGCGCGTCCCTGACGATGAATAAAGCCTCTTAAAGTAAGTGCCTAGGCCCGCACTTTTTTTGCTGGATCAATTAGAGAGTACGGTTAGGGGTTTTGATTTTTTGCCGGCTGCGTTGAGTCACAGCCCATTCATAGCTTTTCGCTATGGGCAGCTAACCAGGTCAGCGGGATTATATTTGATTATGTTACCGATAACAAGTAGTATTTTTAGCGGTAACATTAATCAACCGAAAAAAGAAGAACGGTCGCCTTTTCAGCCCAGGTGATGACGATAAGGCAATCGGGCAAATTCAAGTTCTTGTTTGTTCCTTGTCGTTCTGCCACTATGAACGGGCAAATCGACATATCGGCTATCGATTTCAACAGCTCTTGTGAAGACCTGGGCTTAAATCTTTGGAGGTCTCAATGGCAAACTTACGATACGCGGACAAAGTGGTAGTGATTACCGGAGGCAGCAGAGGCATCGGTTATGGTTGCGCCCGGGAATTTGTCAAAGCTGGCGCGCAGGTGATGATTTGCTCGAATGACGAACAGGAAGGCTCGGCTGCGGTCGCAGCTTTAAAAAACCTCGCCAGTGAGCAACCGGCAGGCAATGCCGATTTTATTTACTGCGATGTCAGAAACGCCGCGGATATTGAAAATCTGATTGCAGTTTCGGTCTCGCGTTTTGGAAGAATTGATTGCCTGATCAATAATGCGGGATGGCATCCGCCGCATAAACCGATTGATGATTTTTCCGTTGATGAATTTCGCGAGTTGATTAATCTGAACCTCCTCAGCGTCTTCACAACCTGTAAATTGGCGCTGCCTTACCTGCGAGAAACCAGGGGCAATATCATCAATATGGCAAGCCTGGTCGGTCATATGGGGCAACACTGGGCTTCGACTTATGTGGCAACCAAAGGCGCGGTTGTGGCATTGACCAAAGCCCTTGCCATTGATGAAGCCCCCAATGGGGTTCGCGTCAATTCGGTTTCTCCGGGCAACATTTATACGCCGCTCTGGCAGGAAGCCATTGATGCTGCGCCTGACCCTCAGCAGTGCCGTGCTGATGGTGAAGCGGCGCAAGTGTTGGGACGGATGGGAACCAGCGAAGAGGTCGGGCGGTTATGTTTGTTTATCGCCGC
This sequence comes from Acidobacteriota bacterium, assembly GCA_040754075.1. Lineage (NCBI taxonomy): Bacteria > Pseudomonadati > Acidobacteriota > Acidobacteriota bacterium. The sequence continues at coordinate 45,106 of JBFMDH010000026.1, read as the reverse complement.
CGAAGCTACGTTTACAACCGGCGTGGATCATTTTATCTCTGGCGGGGCAGAATTGGGTTACGGACGAAAAAGCGCTATTGATGATACGCTCTAAACCTGTTCGATGAGTGGAGCGGCTTGCGCTGAACCAACTATCAATTCTTGCCGACCCGAACCCGCGACCGCCTGCGCACCGGAGAAGTTGAAGTCTCCCCACAGGAGTTTCGCACAATCAGTTCCGGTGAAAGAACGATGTTTTTTGCTTTCGCAACCGCAGACTCGCCATTAATGAGTTGCATCAATAAGCGGGCTGCCTGCTCGCCCATTTCACTCCTCGACCAGGAAACCGTGGTGAGCGGTACACGAAGCATGTCGCTGTAATGAATATTGCCGGCACCGACAATGGCGATGTCCCTGCCCACCCGCACACCGAATTCTTCCAAGGCTTTTATGGCGCCAATCGCCGCCGGGTCGTTGACCGCAAAAACCGCTTCCGGCATATCTCCTTGCATAAGCCACGCGCGCATTGCCTCATACCCCTCCGATTCAAGAAAACCGCAATCGCGTACCAGCGATTCGTCATAGCGGATTTTGTGTTGGGCTAAGGCTTGCTGATAACCTTCGAGCCGTTCGACACTCACAGATGAAGCATCACCAAGCAGGTAGCCGATGCGGCGCTTACCAAGCTGAATCAAATGTTCTGTCGCCAACCTGCCAACCTGCACATTGTCTGTGGTGACAGTCGGACAACGTAAATTCTTCATGGTGCGATCAACCAGCACGATTTTGGCGTCGTTTTTGAGCATCTTGCGATAGACCCTGGTTTCAGTTGGTGGCAGCACCGAACTGATGATCAAGCCATCCGTGCGGTGGAGCAGAGCTTCCACTTCACCGATTTCTCTTTCGGCGTCTTCGTCTGTGCTACAAATCAGCAGTTGAAAGCCAGCGGGTCTGGCAATCGATTCAATGGCGCGGGCGACCTCTGCAAAATAGAGGTTCATCAAATCCGGCACCACAATACCGATTAGATACGAGCGGTTGGTAACCAGCGCACGCGCATGTTGATTGGGTTGATAATTTTTTCGGCGTGCGACCTCCAAGACCCGCGCGCGGGTTTCCGGGTGAATCAGCGGATGATTATTAATGGCACGCGAGACCGTCATCTTCGATACGCCCAATTCGCGCGCAATATCTGCAAGTGTTACCGCCATAACCTTCCATCAATGAATTCTGTTTTGAGGCGCAGCCTGATTTGCCTCTACCCTCACAATTTTCGTCATTCAAGCCAATGCTAATTTGACAGCAGTTTTTCGATTTCAGATTGTCTGAAATTTAAGCGCCTGACGCTTCAGGTTTGCTATAGCCCGCCACATTTTAATTGTTATCGATAACAAAAACCAAGGCGATTATGCGTTCAATGACTCCGTTTTCTTCGGCTCCGGAAGGTTTTTGCAATTCACCGCCACTACCCCCGTAGCGCATTCAAACCGGAAGTCAGTAATGCCGGTTTTCTCCTCTTTCATCACCACGCGGCGAAATATTTCGCCGCCGCAGATAGATTTTTGTTGACTCAAAATGGCGAAGATGATAATTTGTCCCAACATTGAACAAATTAAATAGTAAGCTCTGGTATAACGCCTGTCAGCGAATCTAACAGTTTAGCGTTGCCAGATTTTAGATTTGCAGACCATATGGCTTAAGAAGATTTGATTTTTTTGTTGAAGCTCTGCAATCAGGCAATTATTTTAGAGATTATCAGTTTTTAATCAATTAGCCAGTTTGATTCTGTTTTTTCCTAATGAATCAGTGTGGGTGACACCTCACTCAACTACAGCTGATTAATTATTGTTTAAGTGTCTCAAGTGGCAAATCGCGACGCTAATTTGTCCTATATTAGGGCAAATCAAGAAGCGCTCAGAAAAATCAAAAATCAAAGAGCCATCGAATCGTGCGGTTTTCAGGCTGCATAGTTCATTTATCGGCAAACGATTCGCGGGTGCCCAAGCTCTCTAGCGAAGATGAGCATTTAATGTCTCATCCGTTTTAACGCAGATCGCTCACTTTACCGGATGCTTCCGGCTTGTCATTCAAAGGCGTGTGACCTGGCATGCTTACAGGAGGTTGTCTATGAAAAAAACTTTCAAGCTGCTTGCTTTATACGTCATTTTGTCTTTTTTATTTGGGTTTTTACCCTTGCGAACAACTAATTCCATCGTATATGGACAGACCAATACCGGTCGTATCTCAGGAACCGTAACCGATACGTCGGGGGCAACGCTCCAAGGTAGTCTTGTCAAAGTGACCAACGATGCGACGGGTTTGTCGCGGACTACAAAAACCGATGATAACGGTTTTTATGTGATTACCAATCTGCTGCCCGGTAATTACACGGTTTCTGTCGAGCATCAGGGTTTCAAAAAAGCGATTCAATCCAATCATACGCTAGTTGCCGATGGACGATTGACGGTAGACGTTCCGCTTGAACCCGGAGCGATTTCCGAAAGCGTGCTCGTCACTTCGGTCAATTCCGAGACCATCAATAAAACTTCGGGTGAAGTGGCGCGCGTCATCGATACCGAACAGGTACAAAATCTGGCGCTCAATGGACGCAACTACCTGCAACTGACAACGCTGATTCCCGGCGCGCCGTTGCTCACCGATGATCCGCTTGCTTTAATGACCGACCTCGGAGTCAATCAGCCCATCAATGGCAATCGCGGCAATACCAATATGCTCACGGTTGATGGCGGTTTCAATCTGGATTCGGGCAGCAACAACAGCCAGATTAATAACGTCGGCATTGATTTTATTCAGGAAGTAAAAATTCAGACTTCAAATTTCTCTGCCGAATATGGGCGCACATCGGGCGCGGCAATCAATGTGGTGACACGCAGCGGCGGCAACCAATTTCACGGCAGCCTCTTTGAGTTTGTGCGCAACAACAAGTTCGATGCCAACAATTTTTTCAACAATGCCAGAGGTCGCTTTACAGATAATCCGACCGCCAAAGCTCCGGATGTCAAAGTCGCTTCGACTGATCCGCGACTGGGCAAAGAGGTCGTCTCGCGTCCGGCGCTGCGCTATAACAATTATGGCTTCAGTTTTGGCGGGCCAATCCAAAGAGATAAATTTTTCTTCTTCGGCGGCATTGAATGGAAGTCCATACGCCGGTTTACCGCCTCAACACCACGAACCCTGCCAACACGCGCCGAGCGACTCGGCGATTTTTCATTCAGGCTGCGCGGGGCGGATGGCATCGTCGGAACCGCTGATGATGGGGTCATCAGAGACCCGCAACGAACCGGCACCTGTAGCACGACAAATCGCGCCGCTTGTTTTCCCGGAAACATCATTCCGGCAAGCCGCATCACCGCCGATGGCAAAGCCTTCGCTACCGTCTATACGGCTATGGAAGCGCTGGCTGCGGCTTATACAGATACGCCAACGGCTAACAATGCGCTTTATCAACAACCCAATCCCTTTGATGTCAGACAGGAAATTGTGCGCCTGGATTATCGCTTTAATGATAGCCACAGCATCTATGGTCGCTATATTCATGATGATTATAATTTGACCGCGCCTTTCGGAACCTTCATCGATTCACAATTGCCGACCATTCCGACCAACCGTCGGCGTCCGAGTTTCAGTTATCAAGTTGGTCACCTCTGGCTCATTAATGCCCGGTTGGTCAACGAAGCCAAGGTCAATACCTCCTGGAACGGTCAGCGGATTCCACCGGTTGGCGATAACTGGAAAAGGGAAACCTACGGCTTTGCTTTTCAGCAATTGTTTTCAGGCGGGCGATTCGATAACGGCATTCCCGATACCGCCATCAATGGGTTCGCAAGCTGGGATGGGCCATCGCGTTCGCTGCTATCTCCTACAACCGACATTGCCCTGAGCGATACGGTTTCGTTGAACTATCAAAAGCACTCCATCAAAACCGGCGGCACCTACATTCGCAATCGCAAAGACCAGAACGGGCGGTCGCGATATACAGGGCAGGTGACCTTTAACAGCAGCGGCAATCCGAATTCGACCGGCAACGCTTTTGCCGATGCCCTGCTTGGCAATTTCCGCACCTACACGGAGTTTGAAGACGACCCCATCGGGTTCTTCCGCTTCTCTCAGGTTGACGCCTTTGTCTCTGACAGTTGGAAAGTCAGCCCCAGGTTGTCGCTTGAAATCGGCATGCGCTATCAGTACGGACAGCCCACCTATACGCAAGCCAACAACATCGTGAATTTCGATCCCAGTCTCTACGACCCGGCGCAAGCCGTCAGGCTTAATAACAATGGCACCATCGTGCCGAATTCAGGCAATCGCTTTAATGGCTTGATTCGCGCCGGTGATGGGGTTCCCGAAAAGGAAATTGCCCGGGTACGCAATGCCAGCGGCTTGGGTGCAGTGCCCGCGGGTGCGCCACGCGGACTGTATGACGCTCAACATATCTTCATGCCGCGTTTTGGTTTTGCCTGGTCACCAACCAGTGATGGTAAAACAGCGGTTCGTGGTGGCTTCGGCATATTCTACGACAAGCCCGAAGGCAATCTGATTTTTTCACAGGTCAACATCCCGCCATTTCTTACCAGCGCCAGCTTTGAAAACGGCAACATCGGCAACATCGCAGGCGGCACTGCCGGTGCGCTGGCTCCGTTTGCCAATATGCTGGCTATAGACCCAAATCTCGAGCTCCCTTACACAATGAATTGGAGTATCAGTGTACAGCGTGAACTGCCGGGTGGCGTCTTTGGCGAAGTGGCTTATGTATCCAATCTGGGCAGGCATTTGTTGCGCCAGCCCGATATTAACGCGCCATCTTTTGCCGACCTCTTAGCCAATTCGCAACTCCCTACAGCGCAGCGCAAAGCAACCAATGCGCTACGTCCATACAAGGGATTTGCAGCAATCAATTTCCGCCTTTCGGATGCCAATTCCAACTATCACGCCTTACAGCTTTTTGGGGCAAAACGTAAAGGCGACCTGACCATGACCGTCAGTTACACCTGGTCGAAATCCTTAGCTGACGCCAGCGGCAATGGTGATGGCGTGGATGCCGGAGAGGAGCCTTTCAATCGCAGAGCCAACTATGGGCCGACCAGCTTTGATCGCCGCCACATCTTCGTCACCACCTATACCTACAGAATCCCGTTTTTCCACTCCTGGAAAGGCATCGGCGGAGCGCTTTTATCGGGTTGGGAACTGAGCGGCATCACACGCTTTCAGACAGGTCAATTATTAACCGTTTTAGGAACCACAGGAATCGGTAATCGTCGCGCCGATTATCTTGGTGGCGATGTCAAACTCTTCCGCTTTGAGCGCACCCTCGACCGTTGGTTCAACGAAGAGGCATTCGCCCCGGCAGCCGAAACCCGTCCCGGCACCAGTGGTCGCGGCATCATCGTTGGCCCCGGTCGTAACCTGTGGGATTTGTCGATGCGCAAGCGTTTCGGCATCACAGAAGACATCAAGCTGTTGGTTCAGGCAGATTTTTTCAATGCCTTTAATCATACCAATTTCAATAATCCGAATACCTCAATGCCGGCACTGGTGACTACAGCAGGCGCTGACCCGCGACAAAATATTAAGACCAGCAGTTTCGGTTCGATTACAGGGGCTGCGCCGGGGCGCAATATTCAGTTGGCATTGAAGTTGACTTTCTGAGGAATTGAGGTTGGCGCGCTGGAGCTTATTTCCTGTCATTTTCGACAGCTTTTGGTAATTTGCATTATGCGAAGAATCAACCCACACAAATTTCAAATCGCCAAACGCGGAACGTCGCGCGACATTAACCGACAGATTGCGCTGAATCTGATTCGCACCCATCAACCGATGTCGCGCGCTGACCTGGCGCGGATGATGGGACTCAGGCGCGGCGCGGTCAGTCTTATTGTCAATGAATTATTGGAAGAAGGCGCAATCTTCGAGGGCATGACGGGCGAGGCTGAACGCGGACGCAAACCCACTTTCCTGTACATTGATTCAAGAGGAAAATCAATCATTGCTGTCGATATTCGCGTGACGCGAACTTACATTCTAATCACCGACCGTCTGGGTCGTCCACTGGTTGGACCCATCAATTTTCCGACCGACCATAATCCGAAAACTTTGACCCTTGAACTGAGCAAACGCATCAAGCAAATACTCGCCGACCATCCTGAAATCGGCGACTGTGAAGGGGTAGGCGTCGTCGTGCCGGGAATGGTTGAGCAAAGTACCAGTCGCATCATTCTTGCGCCGACGCTCGGTTGGCGCGACGTCGAGCTTCGTGAATCGCTTGCCGCCGCCACCGGGCTACCCATTCATCTGGAAAATTCCGGTAAAGCGTGTGCGCTGGCACAGGTCTGGGCAACACGCGGCGATGCCGCATCAATGAGCGACCTGGCTTTTGTGACGGTCTCGGATGGCGTCGGCGTCGGCATCATTGCGGGCGGTGAGGTTTTGCGTGGGCGACATAATATCGCAGGCGAGTTCGGGCACGTCCCGCTTAACATTGATGGCCCGCGCTGCTCTTGCGGAGCGACCGGTTGTTGGGAAGCCTACATCTCAAACCTCGCAACTTTATCGCGTTATTTCGGTCGCAATTTGCAGGAGATGACCTTGATTCCCGCTGAAATTGCCGCCTTCACCATTGATGACCTGATTGCGCGCGCCCGCGCCGGTGATGCGAAAGCCACGGCGGCAGTGCAATCAACAGCACGCTATCTCGGTCTCGGACTGGCTTCAATTATTAATGCAATCGATCCGGGGCGCATTTACATCGGCGGTGAAATTACAACGGCGTGGGATTTGATTGAAACGACGGTGCGCGCGGCGCTCGCCGAACGCGCCTTAACGCCCGCCGCCTCTAATCCCGACATTTGTATCGTTTCGGCTAGCGATTATCCGCGATTGCGCGGCGCGGCGGCGCTGGTTGTCGCGCCGGCGTTTGCAGCGCCCGCCGTCGCCTGAAGGTGATCAACGATTAAGAAATTGATGATGCGTAAGAAAACACAACACCTGGCTTTCGCTCTGCTGTTGGTAACCACGGCAAGCGCGAGCCTGCGCGCCAATGCTTCACCTACGGTTCAGTTCGTTGAACGCCAGAGCTTGCGCACAGAGATTAGCCGATTTCTTAACGACGAGATGGCAGCCCACATTCGCGCCATTCAATCGCTCAACCCACCACCTGAGCGCGTGCTCGGCGCAGGAACAACCGGCGAATACACCTGGGGAACTTTCATGCGCGCGGTCGGCGCTTATGCGGAGATGGCAAGGCAGCAGGCATTAGCCGAGCATGACCTTGCAAAACTGGTCGGGCAAGCGGGACTTTGGGAACACAAACTCGGCAGCAAAGCCTTCTCTCAGTTATACGCCGCACAGACGCTACGCCATTTCGGGCGCGACCTGAAGACCAATCCTGTATGGCAAGGCTTAAGCGAAGCCGAACGCATTGCCTGGCGTGAACTGCTTGATGTGCGGCGCTTCTATGACCCGAAGACGCGCAAGGTTATCAAGCTCGCTGAAAATTATCTGGGCGTTGCGGCTCGCCTTGCCGCCATTGATTATCAACTCGGCATACTCGATGACCGCAAACTGCTTGATGAATTACTCGACCGCGCGGCTGAGCCTTTCACCAAAGGCAGGCTCTATGCCGACGATGCGCCGCCGACCGGCAGATTTGACCGCTACTCGAACGAATATGCGCGCTTCATTTGCGACGCTGCCGAGACCGCCGGGCGCAAAGATATTCTCGAAGCATTAAAACCAAGTATCGCAGCACAGATGAAGTTGTGGTGGGACCTCGTTAAAGATGACGGTTACGGTTACGCATGGGGGCGCAGCCTCGGCGCTATCAGTTACATGGATACGATGGAGATTGTCGGCTTTTTAGCCGCACATCCTGAATTTCGCCCCGCGCCGCTCACCCATCTGGCAACTGCCTACCTGCTTGCCTGGCGTTGGTTGCGTAGTGATTATCACAACGACACGCATCAGCTATCGGTCTTCGCTTTCGGGCGCGGCAACTATCGTTACATCACACGCGAACGCGAATGGCAGCAGACGGTTGGTTGGTTTGGCAAAGTCGCTGATTCATACATGAAGTTGATGCCCGTGCTTGAACGCGAAAAGCTCACGGAGATTCCAACGCAGCTTTCACTTCCCAATGTTGCGCGGTTTGAATTTTTCCGGCGCGGCGCAAGAAGCGCGGGCGTGTGGCTGGTGCGTCAGGGGTCGCTGAGTTTCACCTTGCCGATTACCACCGGCACACAACCGGGGGTTTCCGATTACCTGCCCGCGCCGCATGGTCTGGCGGGATTTGCTGCGCCGGTCGAGCAACGTTTCCCGGCGCTTGTCCCTTACCTTGAACTTCAGGACGGTCGGGTGATTGCAGCAACCGATGGCGCAGATGAGATTGAACCGGCTGCGGACGGTCGTTCACTGAAAGTCATCTGGCGACGTTGGGCGCTTATCGGCAGCAAGTCAGGCGAATTCGTTGACCCACACTTAACCAGTGAAGTCAGCTTTCGACTTGAGGGAGCAACTCTACAGCGTGAAGAGACCTTGACGGCAAGCGAACCGCTTTCGATTCGCAGATGGTGGATGGCGATTCCGACGACTGCCAGGCGTTACCTTCAAGCCTCTGGCGATGCGCAGAAGTGGACGCGCCTGGAATCGGCAGATGGCATTTTGGAAGTGCTCGCGCCTGTCGCTGATTGGACAATCTCGGAATCGCTGATTGCCAATGGTGATAGTCCGCTTGGACGCGGCGCGCGCGGCGCGGTGCCGATGTATTTGCTTTACGAATCGCACAACCTGCAACTCGAATCCCGTCGTCCGCTGCGCTGGCGTATTGCCTTGCGCGCGGCGGCTGCCAGCCGACCGGAGACTTTGCCACTCATGAAGCATGGAGAGAACTAAGGAGAAATTGTTTACCTATGGAAACCACACAACACCCAATCACTGCTGAAAGCTGTATTGTGCGCCAGACGCACGCCCGCAAAGGTCGCACATTGGCAGTCGCGCCGGGGGCGACCGCCGCGCGCCATCTCTACTACGGACGCATCATCCTCAACGCCACAGATGAACCGATTCATTTTGCAACCGGCGAACGGGAAACCAGCTTGATTTGTTTAAACGGGCGGGCGACGGTTCAAGCCAACGGCAACGCATTCGAGTTGGGGCGCTATGATGCACTCTACATTCCGCGCGACTGTGATGTCGCAGTCACAGCAGCAACGGCAAGCTGTGACCTCGCGGAAATTTCCGCGCCGGTTGCCGGTCGCTACCCTTTACAACAGGTTTCATTCGCAGATGTGCAACGCGACCCGGCTTTGCATTTCAAAACCGGCGGGCAAGGGGCTGAACGCGAATTGAATATTTTAATCGGCAAAAACGTCGAAGCCGGAAGATTGCTTGCCGGTGTGACCTTCAGTAAACCGGGAAACTGGACTTCCTGGCCCCCGCATGAACACGCAGCCATGCTCGAAGAAGCCTATCTCTACATTGATATGCCGTCGCCCGCCTTTGGCATTCAACTGGTTTACACCAATCCGCAGGAACCGGAAGTGGCAACCATCGTGCGCGAAGGCGATGTGGTGTTGATGCCCGGAGGCTATCATCCGAATGTTGCCGCGCCCGGCGGGCAAATCAATTTTTTGTGGATGATGGCAGCCAATCGTGAAGGTGAAGATCGGCAGTTTGGTGTCGTCAATGTGCAGCCTGAATATGCCACGGGTGGTTCCGGGCTTGAGGCATCAGGGGCAGGGAGATAACCAGGCATGCAACGACCATCAAATTTGAGTCTCGCCGTACAGCATTTGAATTGGGGAAGCGTGCCCGTTGAATGCATCGAAGAAGGCGTTGAGCGGCAGATGATTATTGGCAATCAGTTAATGGTTTGTCGCTTGCGCTTTGAGCCGTTTATCGTCACCCCGGCGCACGATCATCCGCACGAACAGATCACCATCGTCGAACGTGGGCGGGTGCGTTTTATCATCGGCAGTCAGGAACGCATCGCCGAAGCCGGTGATGTGCTGCATTTCCCATCGGGATGCTGGCACGGCGCAACCATGCTGGATGAAGAGGTTGTCCTCATTGATATTTTCACGCCGGTGCGCGAGGACTTTCTTAATCTGCCCGCGTGAGAAGCGCAGGCGCGCGGTACGGCTTTCGAGCCAGGTGTCATTTGTGAAGATCGCGTACTTGAATTTTTTATAAAAAGGATTTTTCCATGTCATCACCTCCTCCAAGTCTGGGCACAACTGTCGCTGCGCCACAAACGATTGCAACCCGCGTCGGGCGTTACCGCTGGGTGATTTGTGCGTTGCTGTTTTTCGCCACCACGATTAACTATGTAGACCGGCAGGTGATTGGCATCCTCGAAAAAGATTTGCGCACCATCATCGGTTGGTCGCCGGTTGACTATGGCAATATCGTTGCCGCCTTTAATGCCGCCTATGCGCTTGGACTACTGGTCTCCGGTCGGTTAATTGATCGCTTCGGGACAAAACTCGGATACGCGCTCGCTATTGTTGTCTGGAGCCTTGCGGGAATGGCTGCTGCGCTTGCCCGCACACCGTTCGGCTTTGGCAGCGCCAGAGCCGCGCTTGGCGTCGGTGAAGCGGCAAACTTTCCTGCGGCAATTAAAACGGTTGCCGAATGGTTTCCCAAAAAAGAACGCGCCTTAGCAACCGGGATTTTCAATGCAGGCACCAATGTCGGCGCGATTGTCGCGCCGCTTGCTGTGCCCTGGATTTTTATTCACTGGGGCTGGCAATGGGCATTTATTTTAACCGGCGCGCTCGGTTTTCTGTGGCTGTTGTTCTGGCTGCCGATGTATCGCAAACCCGAAGCCCATCCGAAATTATCACCAACTGAACTTGCTTATATTCAAAGCGATCCGCCTGACCCGCCAGCCGCCAAGGTTCCCTGGATTCAATTGCTGCCGCATAAACAGACCACCGCCTTTGCGATTGGCAAATATATGACCGACCCGGTCTGGTGGTTCTACCTGTATTGGATACCGAGTTTTCTCAGAGAAAAGCATGGGCTAGACCTCACACAAGTCGGCTTGCCTTTAATTGCCATTTATCTCATTGCTGACATTGGCAGCATCGGCGGCGGTTGGCTCTCTTCGGCTTTTATCAAACGCGGCTGGACGGTCAATCGGGCGCGCAAGACCGCCATGCTCATCTGCGCTGTATCCGTTTTGCCGATGGTCTATATGCCCTACATCAATCATCTATGGCTTGCCGTGTTGCTCTTTGGCATAGCGGCGGCGGCGCATCAAGGCTGGTCAGCGAATATCTTCACCATGTCGAGCGATATGTTCCCGCGTCGCGCGGTCGGTTCGGTGGTCGGTGTCGGCGGCATGGCGGGCGCAATCGGCGGAGCCATCATGGCGGTTGCCACAGGCTACATTCTGGAGCGCACAGGCGGCAATTACATGATTATCTTTTTCACCGTGGGTCCAGCCTATCTCGTGGCGCTTGGCATCATTCACCTGCTCGCGCCGAAATTCCAACCCGTCGATGAAAGCGCCTTGCTTGAACCGAATCCGATGTCGGTTGGCGGATTTTTAGGTTTCGGTTTTGTCGGCTCTATTCTCGGCTCATTCGCAGGCTGGTGTCTGGGATTAATCGCCAGGCAAACCGGCGGGGCGTTGTTGAAATATATGTTGGGCGGCGCGGTGACGGGCATTTTAGTGGGAATCGTCGCCGGTAATCTGCTAACCAAACTGAGTCAGGCGAAACAGAGTTAATGATTTTAGAGGCTTTCAAACTGAACGGCAAAGTGGCGCTGGTGACTGGCGCTTCGGCAGGGCTGGGCGCTCGAATTGCCATTGCGCTTGCTCAGGCAGGCGCAGAGGTCGCCTGTCACGGTAACTCACACGCCCCGGATGCAACCTGCGAAGCCATTGCTAACCTCGGTCGGCGCGCGCTTGCCATCAGAGGCGATTTGCAAGATTGCAACGCGCCGCGTCGGTTGATTGAAAACACCGTTCAAGAGCTTGGCGCGATTGACATCCTCGTAAACAACGCCGGGATGATTCGCCGCGCCCCTGCGGTTGATTATGCGGAAGCGGATTGGGCGGCGGTTATCGAAGTGAATCTATCGAGCGTCTTTCGGCTTTCACAACTTGCAGGCAAACACATGATGGAGCGAGGTCGCGGCAAAATTATCAACATCGCTTCTCTGCTCTCGTTTCAAGGCGGTATCACAGTGCCCGCTTATGCGGCGTCTAAAGCCGGTGTTGCAGGACTCACGAAAGCCTTAGCGAATGAATGGGCGGCGAGAGGAATAAATGTCAACGCCATTGCGCCGGGCTATATCGCTACGGATAACACGCTGGCGTTACAACGCGACGCGACGCGCAACCGGCAGATACTTGAACGCATTCCTGCCGGACGATGGGGCGAACCGGATGATTTAGCCGGAGCAGCGGTTTTCCTTTCGTCATCGGCGAGCGATTACATTTATGGCCATGTTCTAGTCGTGGATGGCGGCTGGATGGGTCGTTGAGAAAGGTGAAGGGGGAAGGATGAATAACAATATTAACCAGGTCTCATCCTTCTTTCTTCACCCCGTATAAGCTAATGATAGTTGCCTCGTCATATTCGTCAAGTAACCGCGCTTCATCAGCCACGTTTTCATTCTCCAGGTAAGGAACAGCAGTTATGCCCAAAAACCTATCGTCACTACTGGCTACCCTCGCGCTTTTGCTCTTTGCGCCCATAAGCAATTTGCAAGCGACGCCGCGCATTAAAGTCATTAAGTTGGCGGTGACCAATCCGACCAATCAATCACGCCCGCAAGAAAACATCATTGTCAGCGTCAGCGAACTCAAACGCCTCGCTTGGGATTTCAAAGCCGGCACGGTCATCATTACCACGAGTGATGCGGCAACCCTTGAAGAAGACGCCCGCACTTTGCAAACCGTCGAACTGCCGTCGCAAGCAGACGATTTGGATGGTGATGGTAAATATGATGAGTTAGCTTTTCAAATCGCGCTCGCGCCAAAGCAAACGCGCATCGTGACGATTGCCTATGGTGACGCGGCAACTTTGCAACGATTGCGCAGCCATTACCCGCGCCGCACATCCGCAAAATTCACCACCAAATACGAAGGCATGGGATGGGAATCGGAACTCACCGCCTGGCGACTTTATTTCGACGCGCGCAATGCCATTGATTTATTCGGCAAGCGGCGAGTCGGACTTTATCTTGAACTCTTCGGCTCGCCCGAATACGACTATCACGAAGAGTCGCCTTATGGGCGCGACATTTACAAAATCGGCGAGGCGCTCGGCATTGGCGCAATCGGCGCGTTGGTTGATGGCAAAGTCGTCAAAGTAGCCGATGTCGCAGAACGCCGTCAGCGCGTCATCAGCACAGGACCGGTGCGGGCAATTGTCGAACTCGAATACAACGGTTGGAAAGTTGGTGGACGCGCGGTTGATTTGACAAGTCGCATAACTCAGTGGGCGGGAGAGCACGGTTTTATTCATCGCATCATTGCAAAGAATGCCGAAGGACTGACCCTCGTAACCGGCTTGCCGCAAAAACCCGGCGTCGAAGAGCTGAGCGCCGAGGTGAAGGCTGATAAACACGCGCGCATCATTTGCACCTGGGGACATCAGGTACTTAAAACCGGCGCAACCGCGACCGAGTCATTATCTGACCAAAATCTCGGACTCGCGCTCGTTGTGCCGCAATCAGAACGCGATAACGACGCATCATTGAATAACCCCGCCAATCATCTCGCTCGCCTCTCTCTGAAAGACGGCGCGGCGTGGTGGTATGTTGCCGCCTTGTGGGATCAGGAAGGTACGGAGACTTTGCAAATCAACGCTGATCATGCGGCAACCCGCAATCAAAGCGGCACACTTGGGTTTGCCGCTACAGCTATCAACACACGACAAGGTTTCGCGAGTTTTGTTGAAGAGTTGAGCGCGCGTCTTTCGCGACCCGCTGATGTGCGATTGCTTTCAAGTCGCGGCGCGCCTGAGTCTGCGCCGCCCGATACGCTTCATCCGGCGCAGCGTAAAACCTATGCGCAAGCCATCGCGCTCATTCGTCAAGCGGTAGAAGGCAATGCGCAAAAATGGGAACCCCTCATCGCAGCGACTCCCCCGGAGGTTGTCAATAAATCCACTGGCGCGGGATTTTTCACCGAAGGCAACAATCAAACCGGCGAATGGAAAGAGCAGAAAGGCTATTTTTGGACGGGCTGTTTCTGGATTGGCGAGTTGTGGAAGCTTTACGACAAAACCAAAGATGAACGTTTTCGCCGCTGGGCAGAATTGTGGCACGCGCGCTTGCTCGGCAAAGAGATGACGCAAAATCATGACACAGGCTTTTTGAATTACTACACTTCGGTCTTTGCTTATGAACTGACCAAAGACCCGAAATATCGCGTGAGCGCCCTGCGCGCTGCCGAGCGCTTGAAACAGCATTTCAACCCCAAGACCAGCATGGCGGCTTCGTGGGATGTGAACGGCGACGACACCATCATTGATACGATGATGAATTTGCAAATCTGGTGGTGGGCGGCGCGCGAAACGAATAACAACGAATGGCGCGCGATGGGTGTGAGTCACGCGCTCAAATCCGCAGAGTGGTTGGTGCGCGAAGACGGGTCAATCATCCAGTCAGTGCATTATAATCCCGGCGATAACCGTCAGGAATTTGCTTCGGCTGGCAATAAAACGCCGCTTGCCAATCAGGCGCATTCGGGTGAGCGGGTTTTTTATCACACCCATCAAGGTTTTGCCGCAGACACCGGTTGGGGGCGCGGCACTGCGTGGGCGCTCTATGGTTTTACGACAGCATTTCGAGAAACCCAGGACGCGCGTTTGCTGAAAACCGCCGAAAAGATTGCCGCATTTGTCATCGACCGGTTGCCCGAAGATGGCGTAACGTGGTACGACTTTCACGACGAAGGCGTGCATTTTCGTAACCGCGACACATCGGCGGCAGCACTCATCGCGGGCGCATTACTTCGGCTCTCTGAATTAACCGATGATTCGACTCGCGCGGCAATGTACAGACGCGAAGGTGAGCGCATCGTTCAATCGTTGATTGACGGTTATCTCACACCCGTCGCAGCCGACGATAAAACGCCGCCCGGTGTTTTGCGTCATGGTTCGAGCACGCGCCCGCATGACGGGATGCTCATTTACGGCGATTATTATTTGCTCGAAGCGTTGTTATGGTTGGAAGCGAACCCGACAAGGAAGGGAGCAATACAATGACATCACAAACTTCTCGGCGCGGATTTATTTTAAGTCTCGGTTCATTTGCTGCTGCCTCTGCCTGTTTGCCTCTCAGCACGCTTGCCGGCAATGTTGAACCGCCACTCTATCCATCGGTTGACCTCTCTTACTTCGACACTCCGATACCCCCCGCTGCCGCAGACATTCGTTTTGGTTATGCGGCAATCACCTGGGGCGGCGACGATATGACCGCCATCAAAGAAGTGAGTGAGCTTGGGTTTCGCGGCATACAATTGCGCTCCAATCTCCTAAAAGAGTATGGCGACAAACCGCAAGCCATCAAAGAGATTTTGCAGCAACACAAACTGCAATTCGTGGCGCTATCGGGCGGCGGACCGCGCGGCACCGATTACAACGAAGCGGAAGCCGTTGCTTTACAGGTCAAACAGGCAACTTTTCTGCGCGATGCCGGCGGGCTTTATTTACAGATGACCGATTCCTCGCGCCCGAAAGAGCGCAAACCTTCGGCAGAGGATTTCAAAAAACTGGCGCGCACGCTCACAGAAGTTGGCAAACGCATCGCTGATTCAGGCATTCAACTCGGCTATCACAATCACATGAACAGTCTCGGCGAAGCGCCCGATGAAGTCGATGCCATTATGGATGCGACTGATGCGCGCTACGTTAAACTCGAACTCGACATCGCGCACTATGCGCAAGGCGGCGGCGACCCGGTCAAAGCCATTAAAAAATATCGCGACCGCATTCTCTTTCTGCACATCAAGGATGTCGAAACCATTACGCCAGGCGGCAATCAAACCGGCAACTATCGTTTCGTTGAACTCGGTCGCGGCAGAGTCGATTTGCCAGCGGTGTTTGCGGCGCTTAAAGAGATTAAATTTCGCGGCTGGGCTATCATTGAACTCGACAGCGTGCCCGATAAAAGCGGCACGCCAAAAGCTTCGGCAATGATGAGCAAAAAGTACGTGGAAGAAAAATTAAAGTTGAAAATTTAATCAGGATTCAGGGAAAGGAAAGTATGAAGTAGGAACGATGAACGATGAACAACTACAAAACGCTTTCTGTTCATCCTTCATACTTCAGCCTTCATCGTTTCTTCTCCCCTGAATCCTGAATCCTTGCTTATGTCAACCTTCAAACTATCGGTTTTCACAGATGAAATCACTCACGATTTCGGGCGGGCGCTGGAAATCGCGTCGCAGGAATTCGGACTCGCTTATGTTGAAATACGCGGCATGTGGAACAAGAACATCATGCAACTTGACGGCAAAGAGATTGCCGAAGCGCGGCGTTTGCTCGAAAAATACAAGCTGCGCGTGAGTTCGATAGCTGGGCCACTGTTTAAAGTCGATTGGCTTGGCGCGCCGGTTTCCAAATTCAGCCAGCGTGACCAGTTCGGCGCAAACTACACTTTCGAGCAGCAAGCGGAAGTGCTTGAACGCGGCATTGAACTGGCGCGCGCCTTCAACACCGACCATCTGCGTTGTTTCGATTTCTGGCGACTCGAAGACCAGAAACCTTATCGCGCGGCGATTGATGAAAAGCTGATTGAAGCGGCAACCAAAGCAGGAAAGCGCGGCGTGACGTTGGTGATGGAAAACGAATACGCCTGCAACACGGCGACCGCTGCCGAAGCCGCAAGGACGCTGGCGGCGGTTCGAGTTTCGAGTTTCAAATTGAACTGGGACCCCGGCAATTCGGCATTTCGCTCAGAGGTGCCTTTTCCTGATGGCTACCGTCTGCTTCCGAAAAATCGCATCGGTCATGTGCATTGCAAAGATGTCGCGCGCAAACCGGAAGGCGGCTTTGCGTGGATGGCGATGGGACGCGGCATCATTGATTTTGTCGGGCAATTCAAAGCCTTAAAAAAAGATGGCTATCGCGGCGCAGTGGTGTTGGAAACTCATTGGCGCGGCGCGGGCATCGCGGAAGAATCGACGCGACAAAGCATGGCGGGAATGAAAGATTTGCTCAAACGCGCCGACGCGCTTTGAATTGCGGATTGCGAATTGCGGATTGAACGGCGCGAGTTGGTCTTACATTCAATTACAGTTTTTTGCGAGTCAAAAATAAGCAACAGTCAAAGTGGCGTTCCATATTCATCGGATATGCGATTCATTCACCGAGTTGGTGTTCAGTTTTTTTCAGTGGAATCTGTGACCTGAAATTTTAACGAGGCAGGTTTTTATGGTTGGTTTAAAACGGGCAACCGAAAACGCCTGTGAGAAAGGGAGGAGTTTATGGCAACAAAAAATCAGCATCGTCGGGAGTTTATGAAGACTTCGATTGTCGGGGCTGCCGGTCTGGCTTTCAGTTCGACGGCTGCAAGTTATGCAAGGATTCTCGGAGCCAATGACCGCGTGCGCGTGGCTTTCGTCGGTCCCGGCGACCGCGCCCGCGATGCCTTGATTCCAGCTTTTTTACAACTCTCGCGCGAGTTGAATTTTGAACCCGCGGCGGTTTGTGACATCTGGAATAAACGGCTCGAAGAGAGCGCGGCTTTCGTGACCAGGCAGGCTGACAAATTAAAGGTTCCGGTCGGCGGCGAACAACTGGCAAAGGCGCGCAACACTGATGAACTCTATGCAATGAAAAACATTGATGCGGTCATCATCGCGACTGCCGATTTTCAACACGCGGTGCATTGCATGGAAGGGGTGCGCGCCGGCAAAGATGTTTATGTCGAAAAGCCTTTCGCCAACACCATGACCGACGCGCGCAATGCCCTGAAACTGGTGAAAGCCTCAAAACAAATCGTTCAGGTCGGCACCCAGAGGCGTTCGACGCCAAGCTATATGCGGGCTTACGATTTCATTAAATCGGGCAAATTCGGCGACATTGTGATGGCGGAGATGACCTGGAACGTGAATCAACCGGGGCGCTGGCGAAGACCCAGTCTCGTGCCGCAACTTAAAGAGCAGGACACCGACTGGAAACGTTTTCTCATCAATCGTCCATACGAACCATTCGATGCGAGAAAATATCTCGAATTCCGATTGTTCTGGCCCTATTCATCTGGCATACCCGATCAATGGATGGTTCATCAGATTGACACGGTGCATTGGTTTACCGGCTACAATCATCCGACGAGTGTAGTTGCCAACGGCGGCATTTATCTGTGGCGCGATGGGCGCAAGAATTTCGATACCATGACCGCAGTTTTCGATTACGGCGATGCGGCGCGCGGCGGCAAAGGATTTCAGGTGGTCTATTCATCGCGGCAGACCAATAGCGCAGGCGATGTCAAAGAAATTTATTATTCAAATGGCGGCAGCCTCAACCTCGACACCAACAAGATTGGCCCGCAAGGCGGACTCAGAGAAAATTATGCCAAAGCGATGGGAATGCAGCCGTTTTTACTGCCGGAAATGTCGCTTACCGAAGAGACCGCCAAAGCCGAAACCGCGGCAAGCACCGGCGTCGATAGCTCTACGCTTGCACACATGCGTAACTGGATGGAATGTGTGCGGTCGCGCAAAACCCCGAATGCCGATATTCACGCGGCATACAATCATTCGGTGGCGCTTTGTATGACCATCGCCGCTTTGCAAACCGGCAAGCGCGTGACCTTCAATGATGCCAAACAAGACATTGTCATTGGCTAATGCACCAAGGAGGAATTCCATGTTCAGGCAGCAAAGCGTTGGCGCGCGTTTGCTTGTTTTTCTCTGCGTCATGGTCATCGGGGGTCTGCCAATATTTGCGCAAAGCACATCGTCGAAAGCAATGGTGCGCGTCGTAGTGAATGAAGCCCATCGTCGTGTGGATGTAACCGTTGATGGCAAATTATTCACTTCGTACATCTGGACTGACACCATTAAAAAACCTGTGCTTTATCCGTTAAAAACCGCTCAAGGCAATTTGGTGACGCGCGGTTTTCCGCTTGAACCACGGGCGGGCGAGCGCGTCGACCACCCGCATCACGTCGGTTTGTGGTTCAATTACGGCGATGTCAACAAGCTCGATTTCTGGAACAACTCGGATGCCATCAAAGCCGAAGAACGCCAGAAATACGGCAGCATTCGTCACACCAAAATCAAGCGCGTAAAAAGCGGCAACCGGCGCGGCGAACTCGAAGTCGAAATGGAATGGCTCACATCCAGTGGCAAAATTTTGCTGCGCGAAAACACCACGTTCATTTTTCATGCCAGTGAAAATGCGCGCACCATCGACCGCATCACTAAGCTTACGGCTTTAAACGAGCGCGTCATTTTCGCCGATAACAAAGAAGGCGTCTTAGGTATACGTGTCGCCCGCCAGTTAGAGCAACCATCGGACAAGCCCGAAGTTTTCACCGACGCGAGCGGCAAAGCGACAACGGTTGCCAAACTCGATAACGCGGGCGTCAGCGGTCGCTATCAAAGCAGCGAAGGCAAAACCGGTGACAGTGTGTGGGGAACGCGCGGCAGATGGACAATGCTTACGGGCACGATTGAACAAGAAGCCATCACGCTTGCCATTCTCGACCACCCGAAAAATGCGGGCTTTCCGACTTATTGGCACGCGCGCGGTTATGGACTGTTTGCCGCCAACCCGCTGGGGCAACAAGTCTTCAGCAATGGCAAAGAGAAATTGAACTTCACCCTCGAACCGAAACAGTCAACAACGTTCAGGCATCGCATTTTAATTTTGTCGGGCAAGGCGACCGCTGATGAATTGGAATCCCAGTACCAACGCTTCACCAGTGAAATGAAGTAACGATAGATTTAGCCTTCATTGAATACAGTTTGAAGGAATAGAGAGTACGGAACAAACGGAAAATCAAATGCAGGGTATCAACCCAATCAACAATACTTTTCGCAGTTTCCGTCTATTCCGTTATTTCCGTTTGTTCCGTACTCTCTCCTTGAATTGATGAAATTAATTTTTAGGAACGTGGCATGACCTTTCATCTGGGAATTCTTGGCGGCGGCAATATCAGCAACACCCACGCGCGCGCCGCTGCGGAAATCGATGGCGCAAAAATTGTCGCCTTCTGCGGGCAAAATCGCGAAAAGGTCAAACAGTTGGCGGAAACTTTTGACGCGGCGGCTTACGAAAATCTCGACCGCTTTCTCAATCACCAACCGATGGATGTGGTGTTGATTGGCTCGCCATCCGGTCTTCATGCCGAACAAGGCATCGCGGCAGCCGGGCGCGGCTTGCACCTGCTGATTGAAAAACCTATCGCGATTACGACTGAACAGACTGACGCCTTAATCGCCGCGTGTGAAAAAGCAAAGGTGAAACTCGGCGTCTTTTTTCAAGATCGCGTCGCGACTGATATTGTGAAACTCAAAGAATGGATTGATGCGGGAAAATTCGGAAAACTTTTTCTCTCAACGGCTCAGGTGAAATGGTTTCGCCCGCCCGAATATTACGGCGATTCACACTGGCGCGGCACCTGGGCGATGGATGGCGGCGGGGCGCTCATGAATCAGGGCATTCATAGCGTCGATTTGCTTTTATGGTTGATGGGGGCGGTCAGCGAAGTTTCCGCAAGAGCGATTACCGCAATCCATGACATTGAGGTCGAAGACACCGTGGTTGCAACTTTGCAGTTTGCAAATGGCGCGATTGGCACTCTGGAAGCTACCACGGCTGCCTATCCCGGCTTTGCCCGGCGACTTGAAATCACCGGTTCACAAGGCACGGTTATTTTAGAAAATCAGGGCATTCGTTCGGCTAATCTGCGCACACCGATTGCGGAATTGATGAGAGAAAATAATTCCGCAGAAGATGAACGCTCAACGTCGCCAACCATTTCAAATACACGCGGGCATCGAATGATTATCGAAGATTTCTTGCGCGCCATTGCCACGAACGGGATGCCTTTATGCGATGGACGACAGGCGCGCCGCAGCGTCGAGTTGATTGAAGCCATCTATCAATCGTCGCGCACCGGACAACCGGTTAAACTTACAGCGGACGAATGAAAAATTCATTGAACGACAATCGGTTCATCACCCATAGAGGGTCGATTATCAGCGGATTAATCCATTAAGTATTGATTTCCGTGACATCAAAGCAGATGATATGCGCGAATGCCGCAGCTTGTAGCATTTCCTGAGAGCGCGCCGAGCGGCAGAAAATCAACAATACAGTAAGGTGAATTTTTACGAAGCGGGGGTAACGTAAATATGAAGACCTTAGCGCTCTGTCTTGCCAACGAGGCAAACGAGTATCAGAAGGCGGTGTGCGAAGACGCGCTGGCAACAGCTAATCGGTTGGGAATCAAATTAGAAATCTATTTTGCCAATGACAAAATTACCGAACAAATCAAACAAATTTACGGATGTTTGCATCGCGACGCTTTCAGCCGCCCGGCGGCGCTTCTCATCATGCCGGTGCGGGTTGGCGCGCTCCATCGGGTGGCGCACGATGTTTTACGCGCCGGTATCGGTTGGATATGTTTAAATCGGCAGATTGACGATTTTGAAAATTTTCGGCAAGCCTATCGTCACCTTCCGACCTGTCTGGTCAGTCCCGATCAACGTGAAATCGGTCATATACAGGGGCGACAATTTTGTGCGCTGTTGCCGGATGGCGGGCACCTCCTTTACGTGCAGGGCGAAGCCACCAACCCATCCGCGCAAGGGCGTATCGAGGGGCTGCGAGAAGTTATTCAAGGAACGAAAATCGAACTGGCGGGAACACTTGATGGCAACTGGTCTACTCAGGATGCGGAACGGGTGATCAGCAGTTGGTTACGCATCGCTCTGTTAGGCAATTCGCAAATCGACCTGATTGGCTGTCAAAATGATGCGATGGCAATCGGCGCGTTAAAAGCATTACAATCGGTTGCCGCGTACCTGGGTCAACCGGAGATTGCCAAAATTCCGGTGACAGGATGCGATGGGGTAGTGCATGTTGGTCAAAAACTGGTACGCGAAGGTGAGCTGGCGGCAACCGTTATCATTCCATCCACCGGCGGGCCAGCAGTCGAATTAATCGCCACAGCCTGGAGTATGGATAAACCGCTTCCGCCACAGATCACTTTGTCATCGCTGTCCTATCCGCCAGAGACGACGCTTGCCGAGCCTGCGCGTTCTCATAAATGACGCAAGGTTCGTCATCATAATTTGCCCAGTGAGTAATCATTTTTTTAGTGAGGTTAAGTTAATGGTCAAAAGTGCAAAAGCCTTTTTGCCGTCGGATCGCTATTTCGATGGTGACCCGCGACAAAAAGAGATTGCTCAATCGTTATACATCCAGGTTGCTGATGCGCCGCTCATCTGTCCGCATGGTCACGTTGACCCGCAAATGTTTGCCGATCCCGATTATGATTTCGGCAGCCCGACGGCGCTGCTTTTGATTCCCGACCACTACGTTTTCCGAATGCTCTATTCGCAAGGCTACACCCTTGAACAGTTGGGCATTCCCACAGTTGATGGCAGCGCCGTTGAAACCGACCATCGCCGCATCTGGCAGATTTTTGCCGACAATTTTTTTCTGTTTCGCGGCACGCCGACAGGCATGTGGCTTACCCATGAACTGAGAGATGTTTTCGGCATTGAAGAAAAACTCACGGGCGCATCGGCGCAGGCAATTTATGACCACATCAGCGCGCAACTCGCAAAACCCGAATTTCGCCCGCGCCGTTTGTTTGAGCGATTCAATATCGAAGTCCTGGCGACTACCGATGCCGCAACCGATGCGTTGGAACATCATCAGGCGATTCGCGCCTCGGGGTGGCGCGGACGCATCGTTCCGACCTTTCGTCCCGATGGCGTCATCAACATTGATCGCCCCGATTGGCTTGCAAATATGCGCGCGCTTGGCGAACTCTGTGGAAAAGAAATCACCGGTGTTCGCGCTTTGATTCAAGCCCTTGAAGCACGCCGGGCTTACTTTAAATCGCTTGGCGCGACCTCGACCGACCACGCGGCGCTTACGCCTTTCACCTGTGAACTCAGCGAAGCGCAAGCCGATGCGATTTTAGCGCGCGCATTGAAAGATGAAGCAACCGATGAAGATGCCAGATGCTTTACCGGTCATATGCTGATTGAGAATGCCCGTATGAGCATCGAAGATGGTCTGGTGATGCAATTTCATCCGGGTTCATATCGCAATCACAATCCGTCAATCTTTGAACGCTTCGGCGCGGACAAAGGCGCGGATATTCCCATCCCTGTCGAATACACGCGAAGTTTATTGCCGCTGTTGAATAAATACGGCAATGATCGGCGGCTCACACTGATTCTGTTCACGCTTGATGAATCAACTTATGGGCGTGAACTTGCGCCGCTTGCCGGGCATTACCCGGCGGTGAAACTCGGTCCTCCGTGGTGGTTTTTCGATAGCTTAAACGGCATGCGTCGTTATAAAGATTATGTAATGGAAACCGCAGGGCTTTATAACACCGTCGGATTCAATGATGACACGCGCGCCTTTCCGTCGATTCCGGCGCGTCACGATTTAGCGCGACGTGTGGATGCCAACTGGCTTGCGGGACTCATCGCGCGCGGCATCATTGATATGAGCGATGCCGAAGACCTGATTCACGACCTGGCTTATCGTCTGGCGAAACGCGCCTACAAGTTTGATTGAACCGGCGATGTTTTCAATTCAACTATGCTTGAAAAATAAAATCGCGCTTTTGCCAAAGTGAAAAATTATTCTCGGATGAAGCGGATTGGACGGATCGGGACAATCTCAACCAATCCGCCTCATCCGCTCAATCCGGGAATAAATTTTAAACATTTACCAATGAGCTTTTGAATTTTACGTTTAGCTTTTCAATGCCCATCGCGCTTTTATCAATTCTCGCCTTACGTTGAAAGGCTCACGCCTAACCTGTAATATGAACTGTCGGCACGGCTGACATTTCACTCATCTCTTAGAACTTTCTGCCGAAACAAAAGCGTACCTTCATCAGAGGTATTAAACTATGTACTGCCCAAGCTGCGGTTCGCAAAATCAGGATGAATTAAAATTCTGCACCCGTTGCGGAACCAATTTAGGAATCGTCTCTGATGCTTTAACTGGCAAGTTCGACGCGCCCGCGAAAATCGATGAACGCTTGGTGCGTTTGCTTAAAAATTATTTTCGCGGTCGTCGCAATGCCGCCATCGGTTTTGCGCTCGGCGTGATTGGCGCAAGCAAACTTGGCATCGCGGCGCTTCTTGATACGCCGGTCAATCTGTTCATGATCATATTCAACAGCGTGTTTGCTTCGCTATTTATTTTCGGCATCGTCTGGATGCTATTGGGGCTTGCGAAGTGGAACAATACGAGCAGCGAACTGCAAGCTTTGGGATTTGATAATCCGCAAGACGCGCTGCCGAAAACCAGGCGCGAGCCAGCCGCATTGCCCGAACCGTCAACGGTGATGGTGGTGAAAAATTTAAATACCGATTTACCTAAAGAAGCGGCGAGCGTCACCGAACAGACAACCCGACAACTCGAAGAAAAAGTTCCTATCCCTCAAAAAATTTCCAATTAAAGAATGCCAAAACGAACAGACATCAAAAAAATCTTAATCATCGGCTCAGGACCTATCGTCATTGGTCAGGCTTGCGAATTCGATTATTCGGGAACCCAGGCTTGCAAAGCCCTCAAGAGCGAAGGCTTCGAGGTCGTGTTAATCAACTCGAATCCCGCGACCATTATGACCGACCCTGAGCTTGCCGATAGAACTTATGTTGAACCGCTCACCCCCGAAGCGGTGCGCGCCTGCATTGAACGCGAGCGACCTGAGGCGATTTTACCGACCGTCGGCGGACAAACGGCTTTGAACATTGCAGTCGCCTTAGCCGAAAACGGCACGCTTGCAGAGTTCAATGTCGAACTCATCGGCGCGAAACTCGATGCCATCAAAATCGCCGAAGACCGCCAGCTTTTCAAAAAAGCGATGGAAGAGATTGGCGTTGCCATGCCGCGTTCGGGCTACGTCAAATCATTAGACGAAGCGCGCGAGTTAATCAGCTTTGTCGGTTTCCCTGCCATCATTCGCCCGTCATTTACGCTTGGTGGTACAGGCGGCGGTATCGCTTACAACGCCGAAGAGTACGAAGAGATTGTCAGTCGCGCTTTGGCGGCGTCACCCTTGCACGAAACCTTGATTGAACAATCAGTCATCGGCTGGAAAGAGTATGAACTCGAAGTGATGCGCGACCTCGCGGACAATGTCGTCATCATCTGTTCGATTGAAAATTTCGACCCGATGGGCATCCACACAGGCGATTCGATTACGGTTGCGCCTGCACAGACACTCACCGACCGCGAATATCAGGTGATGCGTGATGCGGCGCTTAAAATCATTCGCAAAGTCGGCGTCGAAACCGGCGGCTCGAATATTCAATTCGCTTTGAACCCGGCAAACGGCGATATGATTGTCATCGAAATGAACCCGCGCGTGTCGCGTTCATCGGCGCTCGCTTCAAAAGCCACAGGGTTTCCGATTGCCAAGATTGCCGCAAAACTCGCGGTCGGTTATACGCTTGATGAAATCCCCAACGACATCACCCGCAAAACGCCGGCGAGTTTCGAGCCGACGATTGATTATTGTGTGGTGAAGATTCCGAAATGGGCGTTTGAAAAATTCCCGGCGTCCGACCCAACGCTTGGCGTGCAGATGAAATCCGTCGGTGAAGCGATGGCAATCGGGCGCACCTTCAAAGAAGCTTTTCAAAAAGGCTTGCGTTCGCTCGAAGTGCGCGGCGGTTTCCGCGTTCCCGAAGACATTGATGATACAGAGTTGCGTCGTCGTCTGGTGGTGCCCTCGGCTGAACGAATGTATTTCGTATTGCACGCGCTCACCAGAAATTTTTCGATTGATGAAATTCACGAACTCACGAAAATCGACTGCTGGTTTTTAGATAACCTTTCCGAGATTATCGAAACCGAACGCGAACTGGCGACCAAATCACTCGGCACGATTTCAAAAGAAGAGTTGCTTGCCGCTAAACGCATGGGCTTTTCCGACCAGCGACTCGCTACGCTTTTGAAGACCAGCAAAGACGAACCGACGACCGAAAACGATGTGCGCAACAAACGTATACGACTCGGCATTCGCCCGGTCTTCAAACGGGTTGACACCTGCGGCGCGGAGTTTGAGTCTTTTACGCCCTATCTCTATTCGACCTACGAAGAAGAGGACGAAGCGATGGTGTCGTCGCGCAAGAAAGTCATCATTCTCGGTTCGGGTCCGAATCGCATCGGGCAAGGCATCGAATTCGATTATTGCTGTTGTCATGCTTCGTTTGCGCTGGAAGAAGACGGCTTTGAGAGCATCATGGTCAACTGCAACCCTGAGACTGTCTCGACCGATTACGACACTTCGGATCGGTTGTATTTCGAGCCGGTGACTTTTGAAGATGTGATGGAAATCGTGGACGCGGAAAAACCCGACGGGGTGATTGTGCAGTTCGGTGGACAAACACCGCTGAATCTTTCAATGCGACTCTTGGCGGCTGGTGTTCCGATCATCGGCACCTCGCCCGAATCCATTGACCTTGCGGAAGACCGCGAATTATTTGGCAATTTATTAGCAAAACTCGACATTCCGCAACCGCCGAATGGTTACGCGACGTCGATTGATGAAGCGCGCGATGTTGCGGCGGAGATTGGTTATCCGGTGCTGGTGCGTCCAAGCTATGTGCTCGGCGGTCGCGCCATGCAAATCGTTTATGATGAAACCAGTCTCGATAATTACATGACGCACGCCGTTGAAGCTTCGCCCGAACATCCGGTGTTGATTGATTCGTTTTTGGAAAACGCCAGCGAGATAGATGTTGACGCTTTGAGCGACGGCGAGCGCGTGGTGATTGCCGGTATTCAACAACACATCGAAGAGGCGGGCATTCATTCGGGCGATTCAAGTTGCGTGCTGCCGCCGTATGCCGTAAAAGACGAGCATCTCGATGCCATGCGTCGCTACACGCGGGAACTGGCATTAGCGTTGAAAGTTGTCGGACTGGTGAACATTCAATTCGCCATTCACGACGATAAAGTTTATGTGCTTGAAGTCAATCCGCGAGCCTCGCGCACCGTGCCGTTTGTCTCGAAGGCGACGGGGGTGCCGCTTGCGAAGATTGCCGCGAAGCTCATGACCGGGCGTAAACTCTCGGAGTTCAATTTACCGGATGAACTGGCGGTTGAGCGGTTTTATATCAAAGCGCCGGTCTTTCCGTTTGTGAAGTTTCCCGGCGTTGACCCGATTCTAGGACCCGAAATGCGTTCGACGGGCGAAGTGATGGGGGTTGCGGAAAATTTCGGCGGCGCGTATTTGAAAGCGCAGCAGGGCGCGGGAATGAAGTTGCCACGCGAAGGCGCGATTTTCATTTCGGTCAATGACCAGGACAAACGCCATGCCATTGAACTGGCAAAAGAACTCACGGAATTGGGCTTTAAGCTGGTTGCCACGCGCGGCACCCAGAAGTTGATTGAAAGCGCCGGCATCGCCTGTGATTTCGTTTACAAAGTCAACGAAGGTCGCCCGCATATTGCCGATATGATTAAGAGCAAACAGATTCACTTAATCATCAACACGCCTTTAGGGCGGATATCGTTTTACGATGAGCGCGCGATTCGCCGTGCCGCCATGCAATACGGCGTGCCCTGCGTGACGACGATGACCGGGGCGATTGCCACGGTCGCGGCAATCAAATCGCTGCGCGAAGAAAAACTCACGGTGCAAAGTTTGCAGGAATATCACGCGAAGGCTGCCAGTAAATAAGCGAAAACGATTTCACCACAGCCGTTTGATTGGATAGCCGTCGAATGTTATATCGGCGCTGATGATTGGCAGGTTTTCAACGATGGCTTGTGCGATGAGCATTCTGTCGAACGGGTCGCGGTGATGAAACGGTAATGTGGCAACCGTGTGTAAATGCGCTATTTCTATCGGACAAAAATCGAAGCCGTTGTTTGTAATTTGGCTTGGAATTAACCATGAGAAAGGTGTATTCAAATTCAGTTTACCGATGCTGCATTTGATCGCCATTTCCCAAAGACTTGCCGTACTAATAAATTTTTCATTTGCCAAATCTTCAATCAAGCTCCGCGCCGCCGCACTCAGATTAGAACTTCCCATAATGAACCAGATAAAGGTGTGCGTATCAAGTAATAGTTTTATTCCATATACTCTTTGAACTCTTCCAATGGTTCATCAAAATCCTCAGACATTGTGATTAACCCTTTGGCGCTGCCGAATTGCGGACGCGGCTTAGTCTTTGTTAGCGGCACCAGTTTGATTAACGTCTTTTCATCTTTTTCGATGATGACCTCTGCGCCATTTAAAGCCGCTTCGATTAAATCCGGTAAGCGGGTTTTCGCTTCCTCAATGGTCACTTGTTGCATAACCTACAGTCCTTTTGCTTAAAGAAAATTTCTGTGTGATTATAGCAAAGAAAAATCGCCGCGTTGAAATTTCGTCGGGCGATTTCGGGCTGTACACAAATCCTTTTCAACAAATCGAAGGAGACCGCTATGAATTTTCGCCGTGTGGTTTATCTCGCCTTGGCGCTGGCAACTCCGCTGGCGCTTTTCTCAACGTCACAGAGTCAGACGCAGAAAAAGCCAACGACGACGGCAAAACCTGCGGCAAACACCGTGATTTTTGCGGTGAATAAATACGAAGGCGGCAACACCTCGATTGACCCTGTGGTGATGTTGAGCGGCGGGCGATTCATCAATCCGATGGCGAAAGATGATGAAGCGAGTCTCAAAGCCTTCACGACAAAATATCTGCGCGTCGGGCAAAAGTATCGTCTGCTTTTCGGCGGCGCGGAAAACGGTTCCGTCACCGTCAAAGAGCGTTACACCGAATGTATCTGTTTGACCGCAGGCGCAGAAGCGCAAACCACAGCGAAACTCGGCGGCGAGGTGCGCGCTTTGGCGACCACTTCATCAACCCTTGGCGCGAAACAGAGTTCGCGGCGCGCCCCGACCCCGGAAGAGCGCGCCGCGGTGATGAACCTTGCGAAGCAGGCATTCAAACAGAACAAAGTCCCCGCCGGTTTTTTAGCCAACATCACCACTCATAACCTCACCGCCACAGACCTTGATGGCGACGGCAAAGCGGAACTCATCGGCAGCTTTCAAGTGAATGGTTACAAGGACGCGCCGCACGCGCTCTTGTTAATCGTCGAGCCGCAAGCAAACGATTTTAAAATCGGCTTGAGTTGGTTTGCGCAAAACAATGATGAAGAAATGCGGGAATCGCGCCGCTACATTGACCAGTTGGATATTGACGGCGATGGTGTCGGCGAAGTATTTGTTGAGAGCGGCTATTACGAGAGCACCGATTTCACCATTTATAAAAAGGTGAAAGGCGTCTGGCGCAGCGTCTACAAAGGCGGTTTGTATGGCATTTGATTAACCGCTATGGTTTAATGAACGCGCCTTCCCTTTCTTCACAGTTGCTTCTTGAGATGAGTATTTGAAACCAACTGCAATGATTTGCGTGTAATCCCCCGCCGGATAAAAACGAACGCCAACCTGAATTTACCACGGTGGTTTGCGTTCCAATTGTTGTGGTATCATTTTTTTCGCAAAATATTTCCCCCAGATTGACGACCAAAACCGAGCAGGTCTTTCAGTTGGGTTCATTTTGTTAGGTTCAAAACATGGCTGAATATATTTGTCGTTTAGGCACACCGACGGGCGAAGTGATCACCCGCACGATGGAAGCAACCGCAGAGCGCGACCTGCGCCTCAGACTTGAACGTGAAGGCTTTCGCGTCTTTGCTATCTCCTCTTCAAAAGGCAGAACTTTCAATTTATCGTTCGGCTCTGAAAGCGGCGCGAAAAAAATCAAACTCGCGGATTTTCTGCTCTTCAATCAACAACTTTCCGCCCTCTTGCGCGCCGGACTTCCGATTTTGCAAGCCATCGGCATTCTCAGAAAACGTGTGCAAAACGAACGCCTGCGTCTGGTGCTTGAAGATGTCGAAGAAAAGGTTCGCGCCGGGCAGGCTTTATCACAAGCCTTCGCGGCACAGGGCGACGCTTTTCCGCGCATCTACATCGCCTCGATTCTTGCCGGTGAACGCTCAGGCGCGCTTGATGAAGTGTTGCTGCGTTACGTCAAATATCAACAGACCTTGCAGGACGCGCGCCGCAAAATCAAAAAATCGCTTTCGTATCCGATGGTGCTCATCAGCGCCTCCATTATTCTGGTGATGATTCTGGCAACCTATGTCATCCCGAATTTCATGAAGTTGTACGAAGGCAGTAATCAACTGCCTTTTTTAACCATTGCCGTCGTCGATACGGCGCAATTCATTCGCGACAACCTGATCTGGCTGTTGCCAACGATTATCATTTCGATCATTGCCATTTTGATTTGGCGGCGCACACCCAGTGGCAGATATACGGTTGATAAATGGATTTTGAAAACTCCGATTGTCGGTGAAACGGTTCGCCAGATTACCATCGCGCAATTTACCCGCAGTCTCGCGACCCTGCTTGCCGGCGGTATCACGCTGCCCGAATCCGTAGAAATTGCCGGTGAATCAATCACCAACCGGGCGCTCAACAAAGCCAGTCAAGGCGTACTCACAGGCATACGCGAAGGCAAACCGTTTACCGATAGTCTCGAACAATCCGGTTGGGTATCGGAACTCGCGATTGACATGATTGGCGTCGGTGAACGTTCGGGGGCGCTACGTGAAATGCTTGATGAGGTGGCGAATTTTTATGATGCGGAAATTGATGTCAGATTAAACGCCATCACCACATTTATTGAACCCGTCATTCTCGTGGTGATGGGCAGCCTGGTGATGACCATATTGCTGGCGATGTATTTGCCGCTTTTCTACATGATTGGCAGCATGGGTTCGGGCGGCGGACATTAGAAAGAGGTGAATTACCCATTGGCATTGAACCTCTCAATCATTTCAAAGGCTGTTGCGTTGCGGTCAGAGACCGTCTTTCAACAGTTTTCAGAGTATGCTGAGATATTTTTAAATTGACGATTTAATTTTTTAAGGATGTAACTAATGGCAGAAACGATGGAACAAGCAGGCGGCAATGAAACAGCCGCTCCGGTTATGCCACCGCAAGCGAGTGGCAATGGACGCGGCGAAATGTCGCAAGAAGAAATTCTGGCGCGGGAAAAAGCCAAACGCTACCGTCTCAAATATGTCGATTTGCGCGGCGAAGGCGCGGAAGAAATCAATTATCACCTGATTCACGAATTGCCGGTTGATTTGATGGTGCGCCATAGTTTCGTGCCGTTTAAACGCGACGGCGATGTGCTCTATGTCGCCATGGCTGACCCGACGAATTTTGAAGTGATTGATGAAATCGAAGGGCAGTTGAAGGTTCGTTTGAAACCCTCGGTTGCAACCCTCACCGCCATTGAAGACGCCTTGAAACGCGGCGATACTTCTGCGCGAATTTTGCAAGACGCGACCGCAGGGTTTCGCGCCGATGGCATGACGCTGTTAAGAGAGACCGAACAGGGCGAAGAGGTTTTAGACCTTGAAAAACTCACCGGCGAAGATGAAATGTCGCCGATTATCAAACTGGTTTACACCATCGTCTTAAACGCCCTCGAACGCCGCGCCTCTGATATTCATATCGAAACCCGCGATAATGATGTGGTCGTCAAATATCGTATTGACGGCGCGCTCTATCGCGCTGCCGACCCGATTGACATTCAACATCATCAAACCATCATTCAACGCATCAAGGTTATGTCCGAATTGGACATTGCCGAACGCCGCGTGCCCCAAGACGGCAGGTTTAGAATTCTGGTGCGCGGTCGCAAAATCGATTTTCGTGTTTCGATTATGCCGGCAATTCACGGCGAAAACTGCGTCATTCGTATTCTCGACAAAGAACAAATCAACGAATCGTTTCGCGAACTCAATCTCGAAGTCGTCGGCTTTGACCCGCATGATTTACGCAAGTTCCGCAAATTCATTGCCGAGCCTTACGGCATGGTGCTGGTCACCGGTCCCACGGGTTCCGGTAAAACCACGACGCTTTACGGCGCTTTGAATGAAATCAAAAACGATGAAGACAAAATCATCACCATCGAAGACCCTGTCGAATATCAGTTGCAGGGCATCACGCAGATTCCCGTCAATGAAAAGAAAGGCTTAACCTTTGCGCGCGGTTTGCGTTCCATCCTGCGTCACGACCCCGATAAAATCATGGTCGGTGAAATCCGCGATAATGAAACGGCGCAAATCGCCATTCAATCGGCGCTCACCGGTCACCTGGTTTTCACCACGGTTCACGCCAACAATGTTATTGACGTCATCGGGCGATTTTTGAATATGGGGGTTGAACCCTATAACTTCGTTTCCTCTTTGAACTGCGTGCTGGCGCAACGGTTGGTGCGTTTACTGTGCGTGCATTGCAAACGCCGATATAAACCGGCGGATCAGGAACTTTCAGAATCGGGACTCAGTCCCGAACGCTATCGCAATGAACCGTTTTATCAATCGGTGGGTTGCGAAGTCTGCAATTTTACAGGCTATCGCGGCAGAAGCGCGATTCACGAATTGCTCGATGTAACCGACAATATTCGTGAAATTATTCTCGAACGCCGACCGGGTTCGGAAGTGCGCCGCGCCGCCCGCGCCGAAGGTCTAACGTCGCTACGCGAATCGGCATTAGCGAAAGTTTTTGCGGGAAATACCACGCTGCACGAAATCAATCGGGTAACGTTTGTCGAATAAAGCGAAATATTTTGAAACTGTAGGAAATGGCAGCGGTTTAAACCCTTCGGAAGGTCACGAATCGCTTCCGTTCCCGGAGCCAAAACAGCAATCTTTATATTGTCTTATGTACGGACATAGCATAACATAAAGCATCTTCTGTTTAGGTTGCCCGAATAAATTTTGAATGCTCTTATACCCTGTTTAGGGCGGTCGGTTGATTGGGAAAAGCTGACCTGTTTAAGTTGCACCGGAAAGCTGTTAATCGAAAACGGCGTCTCCCACAAAGGCGTTTACAAGGTATTCGAGAAGTGAACTGTTGCGACCCGAAATCAATCATTGAGGTTTAACGATGCTTACGCGCTCCATAAAAATGCAAAGAGCTTGGGTTCTATTGCTCGTCTTTACGCTTGGCGTTCCCTTTGCGGTGTTTGCCGATCACAAAAAACATTTCAAAGAAGGACAGAAAGCCGAAGCCGCGCGGCAATGGGACAAAGCCGCTCAAGAGTATGCTCTGGCCGCTTCTGAAAAACCCGATAGTTATGAATACGTCGCCTATTACAGCCGGGCGCTGGTGAATGCGGCGTTTCAGTTGGTTGAACGCGGCGATAAGCTTGCCGACCAGAAGGACTTTAACGCGGCTTATCAGGCATACCGTCAGGCTTATGCCTACGACCCGGGCAACGAACTCGCTTTGATCAAAGCCCGCCGGATGCTTGAAGCGCAAGGGCTACCGACCAACGATTTGCCAACAACAAATGACAAAGCCGGACCGCAATATAAACCTCAGGATGATGACAATCCCAACACCAAAGCATCCTATACCTCGAAAGTTGTTTTACCATCAGGCAAAAATACGGTCACCAGAGCGGTCAATGTGCCAACCACCGGCAGCCGGAAATTTCAACCGACCAATGTGATTTTGCGTGATGCCGGGCTTTTATCAACCATCGAACAAATCGCCCAGTCGATGAACCTGAACGTTATTTTCGATCAACAGGTTGCCGCGCAATATCGCAATCAACGCATCCAATCGCTTGAACTTCGCAATGTGACTTATCCGAAAGCGTTGGAAATGATTCTCAAGACCAACAATCTGATGTACTCGCAACAGGACACCCGCACCATCGTGGTTGCGATGGATGGTTTGCAATCGAGAATGAAATACGAGCCTTATGCGGTGCGCACGTTTTACATCAAATATGCAGACGTTGATCAGGTGAAAAACGCCCTGTCAAGCGCCCTGCAAACCAAATCTGCAACCCCGATCAAACAACTCAATGCTCTGGTGGTTCGCGATACCCCGGCAAACCTTGAAATGATCGAACGCATGATTTCTTCGCTCGATAAAGCCAAAGCCGAAGTGTTGATTGATGTGAGCATTTACGAAGTTTCGCGCAATGACCTGACGGCGTTTGGTAACCAATTTGGCAATGCAGATAAAAACGGCAATCAGATTCCTTTCTTCGGCGGATTTGGACAAAATGGCGATACACCTTTTAGACCGAATACCCATATCCTCTTAAACAGCAATGTTCTCGGTTTTGCGTTAGGACTTGCGCCCAGCCAAATCAGTTTCTTCCAGAGTCGCGGTAAAGCGAAACTCTTGGCGTCAACTCAGGTTCACATTCTCGACGGCGAACAACAAAGCATCAAAATTGGTCGAAGAATTCCGATTCAGACCGCCTCGCTGCCGTCTTACACTCAGCCCAATACCGGAAGAAACGGCACCAACGTAAACAATCTCGACAGCAGTTTCATCAATGCTTTCGGCGTCGGCATCCCGCAAATTCAATACGAGAACGTCGGTCTCAACATTGATATGAAGCCGCAGGTCTTCGAGGACGAAGTGCAGATGCAGATGAAGATTGAATCGTCTTCGGTGGATTCCAGCACCAGCACGTTGACGCCAATTTTCAGCCAGCGCCAGTTGTCATCCTTTGCGCGGGTGAAGGACGGGCAACCGACGTTGATTGCCGGGGTCAGTCAAAACGAAGAGAGCAAGACGGTCAAAGGCATACCGGTTATCGGATTGATTCCGATACTCGGACGATTCTTCTCAACGCCCGATACCAAGAATTCGCAAAACGATGTGGTCATTACCGTGACCCCGCACGTGTTGCGCCGCGCCGATATTAAAGAAGACGACCACTTTGCAATCAATTCCGGTTACGCGCAAGACCCGAGCGCGCAATTATCCATTCAACAAATCATCGATCTGGCGGATATGATTGACGCGCAACAATCACAGGTTGCGGGCAGTCCGACAACTCCGCAAATGCAACCGTCACAGCCCATCACCAATACGACTCCGGCATCGCAACAAGGCAACCTGAATCAACCCGGCGTCGTGGTTAGCCCGGTGAATAATGTTTCACCTAATCAACCGCCGGCGCTGAAACCCAATGTGCAGGCGAAACCGCTCGACAAAGTACCGCCAGCCAATGATAAAGGCGGCAATCTCAATGATGACGACGATGATGATGACGATGCGGATACGCCGCAAGCCGGACAAGCGGCAGGTTCAAGCGATCAGAGTCCCATTACGGTTACGGTGCGAAGCGCGGGAACCCTTGCCACCCGTGGGCAAGACCTCTATGTGGCAATCAACCTGAGCGGCAATTCAACAATTTCGTCGGCGAATCTGTCATTGAATTTCGACCCCAATATTTTGGAAGTAAAAAGCGTCCGCGATGGCGGGTTGTTGCGTTCGGGAAGCGGCACACCTGATATTCAATTCACCGCTGACAACGGGGTGTTGAATGTGCAGATGAGTCGGCAGGGCGCAACCGCAGGCGTACCGGCGCGCGGCATGCTGTTGCTGTTGATTTTTAATGTCAAAGGACAGGGACAATCCCCCTTACAGTTGAATGAAGCGCAAACCTTCATTCGCACAGGCAGCGGACAGGTGGCATCGTTGAAGTTCCAATCAACCCAGGTTGAAGTACGCTAAACAAATTGCGAATTGCGGATTGCGGATTGTTGATTTTGAATTTGATAAAGTGAATTTGAAGTTATGATGACGAAAGCAACAAATAGTTTTTTGAATTTGATTGTGAAAAATTTTTCCAGCAATCCACAATCTGCAATCCGCAATCCGCAATTGCAACAATCCGCAATCCGCAATCCGCAATCAAAGGGCTTCACCCTACTTGAACTCATCATCACCATCACGATTCTTTCGATTTTGACGAGCGTCACGATTCCGCTGGTTCGCAATTCCGTCAAACGTGAACGTGAAAGTGAATTGCGGTTGAATCTGCGACAATTGCGTCAGGCGATTGATGCCTACAAACGTTTTGCCGAACTTAACCGGAATGCCATTCCGATTGAGTGGAAGACCGATAGCTATTATCCGAAAAATCTGGAAATTCTCGTCGAAGGCTTCATCCCGGCAAATACGGTTGGCACAACCGGCAATCGCATACGCTTCTTGCGTCGTTTGCCGATTGACCCGATGACCGGCAAAGCCGAATGGGGCATGAAATCTTACAAAGATGAACCCGATTCGACCTCTTGGGGCGGCGAAGATGTTTTCGATGTTTATACGACAAGTGATGACACAGCATTAAACGGCACGAAGTATAAAGACTGGTAATTGGAATACCGCTTCGTTGGTCTGAGACCAGCATGCAACCTGGTCAGAAGCATAGTGCAATTTTCTGTTGAGCAAGCGGTCTTTGACCTCGCGCGCTTTCTTGAAATAAGTAAACGGACAATCGATGTATAGGTTATGAAGTTTTACGAAAAGATTAAAAATTTAGTAAGTCCACAAAAGCAACTACTGGCGACCGGCGACCGGCGACCGACTACCGGCGCATCCGGTTTTACCATGCTCGAATTGGTCATTGTGATGACGATTATCGTTATCCTCGCGGCAATCGGTGTGGTCAACTATCAGAAGTTGCAGATACACGCCCGCGAAACCGTCCTTAAACAAGACCTCCACGATATGCGCAAAGCCATAGACCAGTATGCTGCCGACAAAGAAGCCTTGCCGCAATCGCTCGAAGATTTGGTCAGCGCCGGTTATCTTCGCGAAGTTCCGATTGACCCGATAACCGGCGAAGCCGATTGGAAAGTTGAAACCGACGAAGACACCATTTCGCGAACCGGCGGCACCGGCGTCGTTGATGTTTTCAGTTCGGCAAGCGGCGAAAGTTCAGACGGCAAGGCTTATAGCGACTATTGATTGGTTTATAAATTTCTAAATTTCACTCCGAAAACATGGCATCAGCAATACAGAGATATTTTTTAGCGCCGAGAGTTCCGCACACGGCTGGCGGATTCGTTGATAACAATTTCGTGGTCGTGGATTTGCGCCGCGTGCGTCGGGGTTTTGGCATCGCTTCAAGCGCCGTGTCGCCAATACCTGAAGGTCTGGTGACCCCGAATTTTGATTTGACCAACATTCACGACCCCCACACGCTCGCTTCACTGATTGGACAAACCGCCGAAGCCGCGGGGCTGGCAAATAAAAAGCAGTGGAGTCTGGCGCTACCGGAAGGCGCAGCGCGTTCTTTGGTGGTCAACTTAGAGAGCAAACCCGCGAGCCGCAAAGAACTCAACGAAATCATGTCCTGGAAAATCGAACGGCTCATCGGCACGCCCGCTACAGAACTTTTCATCAGTCGGCAAAAACTGCATCAGGATAGCAAACAGGAACGTTACCTGGTTGCGGTCGCCCGTCACGCCGTGCTCAATGAATACGAAATTGTTTTCAATCAACTGGGCTGGCAGGTTGGACTGATGCTGCCGCGACATATGGGCGAAATTCAATGGTTGATGATGGATAAATCGCCGGGCGATAAAATGCTGGTTTCGGCTAACCGTTCGGGATTTACCGCTGTTGTTTTAAGTCATGGCGAACCCGTTCTGGTGCGCAATTATGTTTGCGAACCGGAATCACGCACCGACGATTTACACCGCTTTGCCCTCTATTACCGCGAAAAAATGGCAAGCTCGTCGGGAACCGCGCCCTATCTTGAAAGCGTTTTGGTTATCGGCAATATTGATTTAGGCGAAGCGCAAAACGCCATCAGCGATGCGCTGGAAAATCGCCCGCGCCTTGTGGACGTTTCGGAATTCGGTCTGGATTTGGAAGACGCGCCGGTCTGGTTCGACCATCTCGCAGGCGCAGCAGGTCTCGCCTCCCTTGCCTGGCAATAAGCAACTCAAGAATTCATCAATAAAATTGCGTGGCATTCCGTTCAACCGGCAAAAGCGAATTACTGCCGATAACGATTTGCGAATGAATGTGCGGCAAGCCCGATTGCTGACCGCACACAAAATGCGTTTGCTGTTTTTTCATCCTACGGGCTTTTGCGGTCTCGCTGCGCGATTGACACCGTGAAGATTCCTCTACCGCCGACCGCTGTTCTGATTTTCCTGAAACCTGCTTCGCGTACAAGTTCATCAAGTTCCCATTGCGTGCGACGCCGCATGACCCAAGGTTCGCCATTACGATTCGTCAATACGCGCGCAATCATCTCAATCTGAGGATGCCACGGCTGATTCGTATAGATGAGATAGCCGCCTTCTTCCATCGTTGAGGCGATTCCCCGAAGACATCGCCGCACCAATGCGTTATCTGCGAAAAGTTCAAATAATCCCGAAACAATTGCAATGTTCGGGTGCGGGTCGAGCGCAGCGTAAGATGCATCGTCGAAAGCGTCTGCCTTTTCAAAGGTAACCCCTTTTAAACCAAACTGCGCTGCAAGCGCGCGACCTGCCTCAATATTCTCATCCCTATAATCCCGCAATTTAGCCGTCATATTTTGAGCATCGAGTATTGCGAGAGTTTCGAGCACATACCGTCCTTGTCCAGTTGCGACATCGAGAATGTATATCTGCGTGCCCGATTCGCTCACTCGCTCGATAGACTCATGCAGCAATTTTTGAAGATTCGCTTTACGCTGACGAATGCCTACCCAGGCAGAATTGTTGAGGTAAAACCAGTCTATAAGGCGTCCGATGAGCAATGAGCCGCGTGCGCGATTTTCGTAGATATAATCGAGCGACTGGCCTGAATCGAACCCCATCTGCCAGCCGAGTCGAATCCCTTTGCTGAGCCTGCCGTAAGTCTTCATGAATGCGCGTTGCGTTGCGAACCAGAAACGCCGCAGCGAAAACCCAGGCAGCGGTCTTTGCAATCGTTCATATTCGTCGCGAGTAGTCGTCACCTCTGCATCGCTGCGTGGCACTTCCTGGCGGGCAAAGGAGGTATGAATGAAGCGATGGATTTCATCAAGGACAGATTGCCGATCCTTCTCATGCAGGATGTCGTGGTACATCCCAGCGAAGACGCGCATACGCTTTTCCTGTGAGCCGAGCCGGTCAAAAAACTGGCATTCGGCTGAAAGCGACACCACATAGTCTGCGCCGCCCGCAAGCATCAGTACAGGAGTTTGGATTGCGCCGGCATCGGCGATTAGACGCATTGCCGTATCGTGCAATCCAAGCAGAACGTTCACGGCAATCCTGCGCGAGATTAGTGGGTCGTTGTCGTAGCGGCGCGCTTCCTTTCGGTCATGCGTCAGCAAACGCCCTTTGACATAACTCGACACATACAAAGTGCGGCGTCGAATGAGCCTGTGCATCAGGCGCAGCATAAAACGCGCGAAGGGCACATAGAGTCTTACACGTAGCGCAGGCGTCACCATAATCATCGCGCGCACAGGCGGGGCATAGTCGTGAATCCAGGCGGCAACCATTACCGCGCTTACGCTGTGTCCAAGAACAATCATGTCTTCAAGTCGCTTCCCGTAGGTTTGCGAAATGTGCTGAACAAAATCGTCCATATCTTTCGCGAAGCGACCAAAACTCGGCGCATAACCGCGCGCGCCGAAAGAGTGTCCGTGACCACGTGCATCCCAGGCAAAGACATCAACATCGCCCAGTCGAAGGTCTCGCACAACATCTTCCAGCCGACCCGAATGCTCGTGCCCTCTGTGAAAAAGGATGAGCGATTTCGGTGTTGGTTGCCGTGAAATCCACGCCCGGTAGAACAATTCTGTGCCATCCGCAAGCGTCATTGAATGCTCGGTCGGCGTAATTTCGGAAATTGTGTCGGAGGGTGTCCGGGTATTGATCATCGATTGAACTCCTGTGAGATGGGTTGCGTCGCAGGCAACCAGTTTTCGGATGAGAGCGCGAGAACCGCGCTACGAAGGTCTGCGCAAACCCGGAGCGCACCGTCGTCCGTCTGCTCGATTCGCTCATAGGTGCGCGCTTCTCCGATGGTCAGTCGTATTCGCTCAGGACGAGGAATCCAGGCTCCTTTAGGTAAGGCTCTGCCTGTCCCATCAAGGTAGCAAGGCACGACTCGGTAAGCGGTGCCTGCAAGCAGCAAACCGACGCCGCGCCTGAACCTGCCAATGCGACCATCTATTGAGCGCGTGCCCTCCGGGAATATCAAGAAAATGTTGTTTGGTTTCGCGAGCATCTGTTGGCAGAGTTTCAACGTCTGCTTCCCCCTGGCGTCACGGTCAAACAACATCACATTCGCAATAATCGTAGTGAGGGCAAGACGCAAACGATTCGCACAAAAGTAATCGCGCGCCGCAAGCGGATAGGCTGAGTGCAGCGACCGCAATGGTAGCGCGGCAAGGAGCGCAACAGCGTCAAGATGGCTCGCGTGATTCGCCACCAGCACGAATGAACCATCGCGGGGAAGATGTTCGCGACCGACAATGTCGAAGCGGTTATAGAGTCTTAAAGCGATGCGAATCGCCACCGCTATGATGAGGCGTGCGGCATAGACAAGTGAGTCAGATTTTCGTCTACAGGTTTTGAGTCGCTCAACCAAGGAGCGATTGCTGTCTGTGACGATTGCATAGTTCCAATCCATCTGCTCATGCCTCCATTACCAGCCGTGTGTGTAGCGTGTGAAATGGAAAAAAAGCGGTGCGGTGTAGAGCAAACTGTCGATACGGTCAAGGATACCTCCGTGACCGCGAATGAGCGTCCCCATGTCCTTTATCCCAAGGTCGCGTTTAATAACACTGATTGAAAGATCGCCAAGGTGTCCGCCAATGCCAACGATTAAACCGGCGAGGACACATTCCAACATTGAGAAATCCGGTAACGCGAAGCGCACAGTGAGCGGGAACAACGCTGAGATGACGACTGCGCCAAACGCCCCTTCGCGGGTCTTTCCCGGGCTCACATTCGTGCAGAGCGGTCGGCGACCAAAAAGCTTGCCGCAGACGAATGCGGCAATATCATTGAGTTCAACGGCGAAGAGCAGATAGAGCAAATAGCCGTAAGGGTTGCGCGTATTGGTTAGAAATAGAATGTGTGCGAACATCCACCCGATATAGAGAAATCCGAAGAGCGATAGCGCAACGATCTTTAACTGCCCTTCGGGCTGGTTTCGCAAAATTGCCGCGAGCATCAGTGCTGCACATACCAAGACCGGCACAGTCATAAAAAGCCCGTACCAGCCGGAAGCGCCGGTTGCCGGGTCGCGCGCCAGAGCGGCAATTCCCAGACCGACAATCCCGGCAAGGCTAATTAATGTCATGACAAAGTCGCGATGCAGACCAGTTGCGCGAGCATATTCGGTGAACGCAAAGATAGCGATTATCGCGAAAAAACCGATTGCCACAACGCGCCCTGCCAGCAGACTCGCGCCAATGACCGGCACCATTGCAACCCAGCCGAGATAGGCATTCCAGGCTTGTGAGACATTTTTTGAGAAGCCAAACCTGAGAATAGCCAAACTCACCCCGCCACTCACGATGAGACTCGTCGTGAGAATCGCGAAGAAACGAAAGATGTCGCTTGCAAGTGCTGCTGATGGTGACATGGCGATTTCCACGAAGCCATCCTGTTTTAAAAAATCAACAGGAAAATTTCAGCCCCCAAACCTAAATACAATTTTTCCGGGTTCGCTTTGCACGCCGCAATGCGCTACCGGCGCGGTTTGCAATCGTCGCGATGAGCAACATCATCGTGAGAATTAACAGCCCGGTACTCCAAGCCTGTGACGCGACCCCAAGTCCAAGCGCGAAAGCGAGCGCACCAAATAGCACTGCACGGTCGCTCTTACCCATTGGACCTTCATTGCCTCGCGCCCCGCTAATCTGTAAAGCGACTAACCCCATCGCCTCGCTTACCAGTGCCAGACAGACGACAACAACCAGGAGGGGCGTCGACACTTCCGGCACAAGGGCAAGCGGGAGGTAGAGCATCATGTCCGATGCGAGGTCGCCGAATTCGTTGAGTACGACGCCAAGATTGCTTGCCAAACCGTGCTCACGCGCCAGTATGCCATCAATCGCATTAAGCGACAGGCGGATAAAGAGCGTCACCGGCATCAGGATTAACGGCCACGCAACTGCCGGTTGCCACACAATGAACGCCCCTTGAATTGAGGAAATCATCACCGCCGCAACGGTCACCTCATTGGCGGTGATGGAATGCCGCGCGAGCCAGCGAGCTGCGGGTCTCAGACAACTCTGAAAAGCAGGCTTGAGGTTGTAAACACTTGGCACACTATCCTCCGGCAGCGCCGAGATGGTTTCCGGCTGCCTGCCCGGAAAGCTTACAATAGTCGAGTAATCGGAGTATGGTGGGTTGTGACACTTTCTGAAGTGTCACAATCAGTTGTCGTCAGGTGCGAATCATCTAAAACCAAATCGTAAACTGTGTCGCTTTGCCCGGTTCGCTTACCAACGAAAAATCGAACCGGTGATTATCCAAAATTTCCTGCACCATCGTAAGTCCTATGCCTTGTCCATTCTCTTTGGTGCTGAAAAACGGCGTGAACAATTGTGATTGCACTTCGGGCGCAATGCCGCTTCCCGTATCTTCGATGGCAATGAACCAGCGACCGGCTGCCATGCCTGTGCGAATCGTAATAACGCCGCGCTCGCCAATCGCTTCCATCGCATTTTTCAAAACATTGACGAAAACCTGCTCCATCTGCGTGCGGTCAAGCGCAATGTCTGCTATCGGCGTTTGCATTTCCCAGTTCAATTTGATGTGGCGGCGCGCCAAATCTTCGCGCATAAAAACCGTGATGCCTTTTACCAGTTGGACGACATCGCACACGGCGCGATGCGGCTCGCTGAGCCGCACCACATCGGCGAAACTT
The DNA here is from genome assembly GCA_040754075.1 of Acidobacteriota bacterium. Classification (NCBI taxonomy): domain Bacteria; kingdom Pseudomonadati; phylum Acidobacteriota; species Acidobacteriota bacterium. The sequence continues at coordinate 2,216 of JBFMDH010000026.1, read as the reverse complement.
TTCATAAAGCGGTTGAGTTGGTCGGTGCGCGAAATCACCACGCTTAACGCCGTTTCAAAATCTCTGCGGTCATCTTCCGCGAGTTGGTCTTTATAGAGCAAACAGGAATGCAGCAGCGAATTTGCCGAGCCTACCGAGTTATTGACTTCGTGGCTCATCAGGCGAATCAGTTTTTCATAAGCGGTCTTTTCCGATTGGCGCAATTCCTCTGTGAGTTCTTCCATTAAAATAAAATCGCGGGTAAACCCTCTATCCAGAAATTGCGACCGTTGACATTTGATGCGCCGCCTGCCGGTTAAATTCATCACCCGCGCTTCACCGATGCTCAATTCATCGAGTTCATCGGTAAACGGCGTCTGAATTTCATTGAGTTTTTTGCCCAGGAGATTCGCCGTCGCGGATTGCAACATCTGCTCAGCGCAAGGATTCACCATAGCGATGCGTTTATCGAAATCGAAAGTGATAATGCCTGAGGGCGAAGCCTTCATGATTTTATCGAGAAAATAATTCTGCTCCTGCAATTTGATGCGTTCATCGCGCAGGTGGTCAATCATGCGATTGTAGATGTGAATGAGTTGGTCGAGTTCTTTTTGCCCGACTTCGCGAAACCGCGCGGTAAAATCGCTGTCACTTAAAAATTGCGCGCCGGTATTGATGAGTTCGATGGTGCCAAAGAAATTTTTAATAATCGCAATGCCGATGAGCAGCGAAATCACAAAGACCGCTTCGACCGCCAAAAGCCAGATGCGATTTTGCAAAAGCAGATAAATCGCCACTCCGGCAAACAGCAGATGAATGATAATCAGATAAGCAATGAATTTGAGTCGCAAACTCATAAGAGAATAAGTAGGCAGTAGGCAGTAGGCAGTTAAAGGAAAAAGTTTCCAATGTTTTTGAAGTAAAGTAAATTCAAATAAAAAATATCTACACTCAAAAACTTATAGCTATAAATCATGAAGAGCTGCCTACTGCCTTCTGCCTTCTGCCTACTGAATTACAGATTGACCGATTTCATGAACGCTTCGGGGTAGCGCAATCCCTGAGCCGCGTCTTTCGGGAAGACCGCTTCAATCTCTGCCAAATCGGTTGCGGTCAATTTCACCTCCGAGGCAGCAATATTTTCTTCGAGGTATTGGCGGCGTTTGGTTCCCGGTATCGGCACAATATCGTCGCCTTGCGCCAGCACCCAGGCGAGCGCCAGTTGTGAAGCGGTGATGCCTTTGGCTTCGGCTAAGGCTTTTACGCGCTCGACGAGTTCAAGATTTTTCTGGAAATTTTCGCCTTGAAAGCGCGGCGAATAACGCCGGTAATCGGTAGCTTCGAGGTCATCGAAACGTTTAATTTGTCCGGTCAAAAATCCGCGTCCGAGCGGGCTGTAAGCCACAAAGCCGATGCCGAGTTGGCGCACGGTTTGCAAAATCTCTGCTTCGGGGTCGCGGCTCCACAATGAATACTCAGTCTGCAACGCGCTAATCGGATGCACGGCGTGCGCTCGACGAATGGTTTGCGGCGCGGCTTCTGAAAGTCCTAAATAGCGCACCTTGCCGGCGCTCACGAGTTCCGCCATCGCGCCAACGGTTTCTTCGATGGGTACTTTCGGGTCAACGCGGTGTTGATAATAGAGGTCAATGCAATCAATGCCGAGACGTTGCAGCGAAGCGTCGCACGCCGCGCGCACATATTCGGGGCGACCATTGATGCTGCGCACTGTATTGTTTTCGCCATCGCGCTGAATGCCGAATTTCGTCGCGATGATGACCTTGTCGCGACGGTCGGCAATGGTTTTACCGACCAGCACTTCATTGGTGTAAGGCCCGTACATATCAGAGGTGTCAAAAAAATTCAGTCCCAGTTCAATGGCACGCTGAATCGTCGCAATCGATTCGTTCTCATCGAGGCTGCCATAAAATTCCGACATCCCCATACAACCCAACCCCTGTTCGGAAACCACAAGCCCCTGTGTGCCCAATTTTCTCTGTTGCATATTGCTTGCTCCTTTTTGGTGGTGAAATATAGAAGTGATTATACAAGCGCGGAAAATCGCTGCCACCCTTGTCACAGGCTTTTTCGCGCTCAGGCAATATTATTTACCAATGGTTCGGACAAAACTAAGCGGCAATAACCGCATAATTTCGTAACGAATCGTATTCAGGATGATTTTTTATCAAACTTGGCTCCAGAGCTAACTTTGAAATAATCATCTCCAGAAACTGTTC